>JADLEY010000025.1 GCA_020845875.1 Candidatus Nomurabacteria bacterium | reverse complement strand
CGGCTGGGACACTTGAGAGGCAGTTTCCGCCCAACAAGCGGATACCGCCTTTTGGCGGAATTTTATTTTTATGACTACTCACACCGAAGAAATCGAAACTACTACCCCTGCAACCGAAGAAGAAACGGTGCAGCGCGAACCAGGACGTCCGCAGCTCGATGAGCTCGTCGAAGGTCCGGTGATTGCTGTTGATAAAGCAGCAATCTATATCGACCTCGCCCCTTATGGGACAGGCGTAATTTACGGCCGCGAATATATCGCAGCGCGCGATCTTATCAAGAAAACCAATGTCGGCGATACCATCAAGGCAAAGGTTGTCGACGTAGAAAATGAAGATGGCTACGTTGAGCTATCGCTCAAGGAAGCAAAAGCTGCGCTCCTATGGAGCGAGGCAGAATACGCCATCAAGGACAAAACTCTCTTTGATCTCACCGTCAAAGATGCTAACAAAGGCGGCCTTATCATCGACTGGCAAGGTGTTTCCGGTTTTCTCCCTGCGAGCCAGCTCAAGCCTGAACACTACCCTCGCGTTGAAGACAGCGACAAGGACAAAATTATGCGCGAACTCAAGAAGCTGGTAGGAACGAAGCTTGCAGTGACAATGATCTCTGCAAATCCTAAGGATGGTAAACTTATTTTTTCCGAAAAAGAATCCAACCCACAGGAACGCCAAGATGTCATCAGCAAATACTCTATCGGCGATGAACTCGACTGCGAAGTAACTGGAATCGTAGACTTCGGTGTCTTCCTGAAGATTGAAGAAGGTCTCGAAGGCTTGGTACACATCAGTGAGCTCGATTGGGGTCTCGTCGAGGATCCTCGTGCGCTCTTCAAACTCAAGGATAAGGTAAAAGCAAAAATTATTGACATCAAGGATGGCAAGATTTCGCTCTCTATCAAAGCGCTCAAGGAAAACCCTTGGAAGAGCTTCGAAGGAAGCCTTAAGCGCGGTGATGTCGTGCGCGGAGTCGTGATCAAGTACAATAAGCATGGCGCACTTATTTCTATCAAAGAAGGAGTCGCAGGATTGGTACACCAATCATCGTTTGGCGGCGAAGAAAAGCTCAAGGAAACGCTCCAACTCGGCAAGACCTACTCATTCACTGTGACACTCTTTGAACCAAAAGAGCAACGTATGACTCTGGTGTACGGTGAACAAACACTCGAAGAGGAAGTAAAAGGATAATAATACCTTCTACGCTCTTTCTAAAAAGACGCACCTGCTGTGCGTCTTTTTAGTTGTAGGTATTCATTAGTTCCTCTACAGTATTTGAAGGAAGCGTTGTAATAATTTGTATTGCTTTTACTACTCCTTGTTGCAGTAAGTCTTCTTCCATCGGAGTAAATCGTGAGAGGAGAAATTTCTCAAAGCCGTCGGGTGGCGCGATGCGCGACAATAACTCTTGGTGTACTGGCCGTACGCCGATGCGAATGCGAAAGAAATCCTTGGTGCCAAGCTGATCAATGATAGATTGTACGCCATTGTGGTCTCCCGAGCCGCGCCCAAACGAGCACTTCACTTCCCCAAGTGCGATATCTATATCATCGTGCACGACAACGAGCACACCCTTATTGTTGTGCATTATCCGACATACTGCGATACCAGATTCATTCATAAAGGTCTGCGGCTTGGCGAGCAGCAGCCCTTCTCCATATGCGACGAGCGACTGTTCAATCTTACGTTCATTAAATACGAGTTCATGTGCTGCCGCGTAGGCATCCAGCACCAAAAACCCCGCGTTGTGACGGGTGTGTGCATACTTTTCTCCAGGGTTTCCGAGCCCTATAACAATCACAGAGTTCACCTCCCTATTAAACAACAAAATCTCCTTGTTGTCGCGCAGGAAAGTATCGTATACTGCACTCATCACCATGCGTGCAAAAGATTTTTTCGCCAACCTCTTGTACCTTGTGCTTGCCGTTGCACTCGCACTGCTCGTGCAGACATTTCTTATCCGTCCGTTCATCGTCTCCGGCAATTCGATGGATCCGATTATTGAAAACAAAGAGTATCTCATTATCAACGAAATTTCGTACCGATTTCGTGAACCACAACGTGGAGAAGTCGTCGTTTTCAGAGCGCCGCCGGAGCCGGATAAGTACTACATCAAGCGAGTTATCGGTCTTCCAGGAGAGACAGTGTTGTTGCGTGGCACCACAGTCACTATTAAAAACGCTGCACACCCGGATGGCTTCACCTTGGACGAACCCTATCTCACTCACGACCACCAGAGCAATTCGCTCACCGTCACCGTTCCTGAAGGTTCCTACTTCGTGATGGGAGACAATCGTGATGCAAGTTACGATTCTCGCGGCTGGGGACCACTTCCAAAAACAAATATCAAAGGTTTTGCACTGCTTCGCCTCTTCCCTTTTTCAAAAATAACTCTTCTTCCCGGAAAAGAAACCTATGCCGAAACCAACTAAATCATCAAAAACAGAACCCCTCAGCAGCCCTAAAGGCATGCGCGATATTACCGACGCCGACTACTACAAACTCCAAGGTCTTTTTGAAAAAGCACAAGAGATAGCCGTGTACTACGGCTTCAAGCCGATTGAGACTCCCATCCTCGAAGACGAACGAACGTTTACTACTGCCATCGGTATTGGCACTGACGTTATCGACAAAGAGATGTATACGCTCAAGACAAAAGGTGGCGACCATCTCGCGATGCGTCCCGAACATACCGCAGGATTGATGCGTGCTTATATCGAGCACGGAATGCAGACTCAGCCGCAGCCGCTCCTCTTTTATCACAGCGGCCCCGTCTTCCGTCACGACAAGCCCCAGCGCGGCCGTTACCGGCAATTCTCACAATTTGATGTTGACATCCTGGGAAGCGAGAAGAGTATCATTGACGCCCTTGTTATCCGTACCATATACACCATTCTTGAAGAATCCGGAGCTCCCAACCTCGTCGTCACGATCAACTCTATCGGGGACAAAGAATCTCGTACGGCTTACCTCAGAGAACTGACTGCGTATTATAAAAAGTTTCTCAATGACCTTCCTACTATCGATCGGGAACGCCTCAAGACCAATCCGCTGCGGATTCTCGACTCAAAAGAAGAAAAAACTAAAGAAATCAATCAAGGTGCACCTGATGCAGTCAGTTTCCTATCTCCGACCGGGAAAAAGCATTTCAAAGAAGTACTGGAATACCTTGACGAGATGAACATCTCATACCAAATAGACAAAACGCTTGTGCGCGGTCTCTCCTACTACACCCACACGGTGTTTGAAATTATCGAACAGTACGATGATGGTACTGCTGTCACCATTGCCGGAGGTGGACGCTATGATTATCTCGGTCGTCAGCTCGGCAGTAAAAAAGATGTTCCGGCTATGGGAGGAAGTCTCGGTATGGACCGCATTGTGGAGCGTCCGTGGTTCAAAAATCTCGCACCGCGCATCATGAAGAAGCCGAAGGTGTACTTTATCCAAGTCGGCTGGGATGCCAAACTCAAAAGCCTTACTGTCATTGAAATCCTCCGCAAAGCACATGTGCCCGTCATCCAGTCACTCTCCAAGGATTCACTCTCTGCGCAGCTCGCTGTCGCTGAAAAAAGCGGTGCGCCGTATGTCATCATCTTTGGTCAAAAGGAAGCTATGGAAAAAAGTGTGATTATTCGTAATATGGAGAGCCGCTCACAAGACACCGTCCCGATTGCCGAACTCAACACCTTTCTCAAACAGCTCAAGTAAAAATATGGTAAGGTAGGAGCAATGACCCCCACCATCGTACAAGATCCATCTCCTGTCCTGCGTGCTACCGCTTCGCCCGTCCCCACGAGCGACTTCGGAAGCGCCCAGCTCGCCAGCATTCTCGCCGATATGAAGGCCGCGCTTGCAGCAGAAGACGACGGCGTCGCCATCGCTGCACCACAAATCGGCGTGTCGCTGCAGATATTTATCGTTGCAGCAAAAGCCCTCGGCAAGCGTCAGAAAGAAGATATTGTTTTCATCAATCCCAAAATCACCCGCCTCGGCAGGAAGCGAGAGGTGCTTTCCGAGGGGTGTCTATCGGTGCGCTGGAAGTACGGCATGGTGAAGCGTGCGCTCACTGCCTCTGTCCGCGCCTATAACGAAAAAGGAAATGAATTCGTCATGAAAGGCGAGGGGCTCCTCGCACAGATATTCCAGCACGAAACTGATCACCTTAGAGGTATACTCTTCATCGACAAAGCGACCGATATCGAAGACCTCCCGCCGCCAAAGAAAAAATAAACCTGTATGACACCCAAGAAGATTGCATTTTTTGGCACCCCCGCATTTACGACGCATTTTCTCGACGCATTGACGCAGGCAGGTTTCGCCCCTTCGCTCGTTGTCACCGCTCCCGACCGGCCTGTCGGACGTGGCATGCTACTGACAGCTCCCGGCCCCAAAGTATGGGCAGAGGCAAAAGGTATCAAAGTATTGCAACCTGAGAAACTCGACGACGCGTTTTTTACAGAATTGTTTCAAACTCATTGGGATCTTTTTGTTGTCGTTGCGTATGGAGAAATAATTCCGCAGCGGGTGATCGATTTGTCAAAGTTTGGTACGATCAATGTGCACTATTCCCTCCTCCCAAAGTACCGTGGCGCCACCCCTACCGAATCCGCAATACTTAATGGTGATACTATCACCGGTGTCACAATCCAACAGATGGTTTACAAACTCGATGCAGGAGACATTCTCAACACCAGAGAAGGACCTATCGCACCAGACGATACGACACCGACACTGCGCGACAAACTCAATGCTGAGGCACTCACGTTGCTTCCCGAAACTATGAAGCAGATCTTTGATAACACGATCATTCGCACAGCACAAGACGAATCACTCGCTACCACCTGCGGCAAATTTTCCAAGGAGATGGGCGAACTCGATCTTACTGATGACGGCATCACCAACGACCGCAAATACCGCGCCTACGCCGGCTCTATTGGCACATACTTTTTCCGAGACGGCAAACGCATCAAAATAACAAAGGCTCACCTTGACGGCGAAACCTTTGTGATAGATGAAGTGATACCGGAGAATGGAAAGAGGATGCCGTGGCGTGATTAACGCAACCCTTTGATAAGACGTTTGATGCGGCGGGCGCCACGACGCAAGAGACTGTCCTTTTTACCACGAACATGTTTGATTTCACGAACGATTTCGTCACGCACATCGTCGATAGCTTCATACAAATCAGCCTTGTTAGAACTCGCATGATACTGACGTCCGAGCGCGGTAGTAATATGCGCGCTTGCTGCAAAGATTTCGCCACCTTTGTGATGTGCGGTCGTCTTACCGATATCGAGAGTGACCTCTGCATCTCCTTCGGTAAATTTGCCGATGCTGGAGAGACGTTTCTCTGCATAATCCTTGAGTGCGGGGGTAAGTTCTATCGCCGTGGTTTTGATTGAAACGTTGGTCATACTCCATCAGTATACCAAACCGCCGCCCATGCCAAGTGCACGCTCCGTATTGCAAAATGCGAGATTTGTGGTACAAAGATGTTCATGCTATTCCAGAAGATACTCGCAGGGCTCCTCGCCCTCGCAGTCATATGGGTACTGTATCCCCACATCAAACGGGGCGAAATGCTCGCGCCCAATCCCTTGCCACCAGACTCATGGGTGTCTGCTTATGTACCGGCCAACCAACAGGCGCTCGCCAGCCCTGATGCAGGTTATGGCTTCCGTCGCTTCGACTTCTGGAACAATCCTCCCACTACCGCCCGTCCTGCGACCAAGGACGACTTATCTCTACGACGCTAACTCTAAACAAAGGGTTACAAAAAGAAGTATGCGAGCACAACGATACCGAGCACGACACGATACCAGCCAAACGGTTCGAAGGTGTGTTTTTGTACATAGGATAGGAGCAATCGTATCGAAAGGAGTGAAATGACAAATGCTGTTGCCATACCGACGAGGAGTAGCAGTAGTTCTGACGAAGAAAAAGTGGTGCCAAAGTGCACGAATTTCAAGAGGCTCGCTCCCAGCATGACAGGAATAGCGAGTATGAACGTAAAGGAGGAGGCGGTCACGCGGTCAAATCCGAGCAAGAGTGCGCCAATGATAGTCGCTCCCGAGCGCGAAGTACCAGGAAATACTGCAGCCATGAGTTGAAAGACACCGATAAGGAGCGCATCTGTATATGAAATAGCAGCGAGCGACTGTACGCGCGCAGGTACTTGCTCTCGCACTTTTTTTCGTTCGATGATGATAAAGAGTATGCCAAAAATGATGAGTGCTGCTGCGACGACAGTGGGATGATAGAAGCGCGCTTCGATAGTCTTATCAAAAAGTCCGCCGATGAGTGCTGCAGGGATACACGCCACGAGCACGCGCGCCCAGAGTGCGAGCGTCTGGCGATTGAACGAGAGTTTCCACTCTCCTTGTGTATGAGCAAAGGGGAAAATCTTTTTCCAGTACAGTACAATGACTGCACCAATAGCACCGAGCTGGATAGCGACAAGGAAAAGCTCCTTGAATGCACTCGAGGCGCCAAGTCGCACAAACTGGTCGAGAAGGATGAGGTGTCCCGTACTGCTCACCGGCAGCCATTCCGTCACGCCTTCGACTATTCCAAATACCACAGCCTTAAGCATATCTAAGAAAAATAAATCGATACTAGAGTATATCAAATCATTGTGTTTACTGCTTCGAATGCTATGATGTGATCATGGAAAACAATAGAAGTTTTAGTGGTGCACTATATATAGGTTTAGCAATAGTGATCTTTGGACTTACTATTTTCTTTGGGGCTCGAAATTTTTCTCGTCTTGGATCGTACGTGGAAGTAAAAGGTCTTTCTGAGCGAATTGTAAAATCAGATACGGCCACATGGACTATTGGGTTTGAAGTCAAATCCAATGACATCACTGCGCTCTACGCAGAAATAGAACGGAACAAGAACACTATTGAAGCCTTCCTTACGAGTCAAGGATTTGAGATAACAGAAATCAATATGGCACCGGTAAATGTCTATCAAGATACCTATCGGGAAGCTCTGTTTCGCTACAACGCAAGTGTACAGGTTTCTTTGTACACAAACAAAGTAGATACCGTAAAAGAGGTATCAAAAAATACTCTCCCACTTTTGCAAAAAGGAATCGTGATGACAAACAATACTATTCAGTTCGAATTTTCTGATATCAACTCCATCAAGCCAGAAATGCTTGCTGAGGCAATTCAAAACGCACGAACTTCTGCTGAAGAATTTGCAAAAGCATCAGGGTCTCGTGTAGGCAGCATTTCCCGAGGAACCCAGGGGGTGATCGATATTACTGAAAAAGACCCTGGCTCTCCTGAATATAAAAAGGTGCGCGTTGTTTCAACACTCCGTTTTGTATTGAAATAAGGTTTAACTTATGCTTCTCGTGGGACTGCGCTCGGAAAGAGAGGCGCAGAGGTTTTCGTTTCTCTCGCCTGCTCCCCCGTCTTGAGACCAAGATTTTAATTTATTACCCTCTAAGGATTTCCTGGCTAGTTTTATAAAACGAGATCAACACATCCTGAGCACCTAGGATATCTATATTTGTCATGGTTTCGAGCTGCAAGAATTATTGATGAATT
>JADLEY010000024.1 GCA_020845875.1 Candidatus Nomurabacteria bacterium | reverse complement strand
GAGCCAAAGGAGATAATCGGGAGCAGTGGCGGCGATTTCTGCAATAGAGACACCCTTGTATTTGCCGAAATTGAACTCTGAGATAAGAAGCGGCGTGTCAGAGAGTTCTTGTAGGAGAGTGAGTGCTGCCTGTCGGTCGAGCGAACGTTCGGTCATTGCTTTTTGTAAGAGGTGCTCAAAGAGCGCTTCGAGGGTAATAACATCTGCGAGTGCATCATGTGCAGGGACATCAAGTTCGAAGTCGAGCGCGTACCGCAGATACTGAAGTTTGTACATAGCGTGTTCGCGCTTCACATCGAGATGGCGGGCAACGCGTAGAGTATCAATGACATGTGTTGGGAGGATGCCTTCTGCCTCGAGCATGCCGACATCAAAGGGGGCATTATGGGCGACGACGATGGTGTCTGGAGATTCGAAGAGTGCCTTTATTTCGCTATAGCGAGGACTCGCCACAAAAGTGGTCTTGTCCGCTACGTGTTTATTTGTAATGTGGTGCACCGCACTCGCTTCTGGCGGGATGGGCTTGAGCGGGCGGTAGAGTTCGTTGAGAAGTGGTTCGGCAACACTCTCTTCTTTGATAGCGAGTTGACACAGACGATCATCGGACTGGTTGCCAGTCGTCTCTGTGTCGAAAAAGTAGATTCTCATATGGTCAGTATAGCAGAACGCTCGCAGGTGCTATACTTCTCACATGATTGCAACAGATATTCGAGAGAGACTCAAAGAAGCGATGAAGAACAAAGACCAAGCAGCTCTCGACACCTATCGAGGCGTGATCGCTGCGTTTACTAGCGAACTGGTCGCACAGGGCAAAACACCGCAAGACGAAGTGACCGATGATACCGCACTTACGGTCATCAAGCGCATCATCAAGCAGCGCAAGGATGCCATCGAACAGTTTACTGCAGGAGGACGCACTGATCTCGCTGATGTTGATCGCGCAAGTCTTGCTCTCCTCGAAGGGTTCATGCCTGCGCAACTCTCTGAAACAGAAATCAAAGCTATTGCTGAGCGCAAAAAAGAAGAACTAGGAGTCGTAGATAAGAGTAAACTCGGCATCCTGGTCGGAGCAGTGATGAAGGAGACTGCCGGCAACGCTGACGGAACACTCGTCAAACAGGTGGTTGACGAATTATTTTTGTAGTATACTTTCGGATATGATTCTTCTTCGCTGGCTCATCACTACACTTGCTCTTGTTGCTTTGCCGTATCTCGTGACAGGGATTTCGGTGGGCAGTATTACTACCGCACTCATTGTGGGAGCCTGTTTGGTATTTATTTATCTTATTATCAAACCGATCGTCTCTATTCTGACCCTTCCTATTAATATCATTACACTCGGACTTTTTTCATTGGCGCTCAACGCAGTCTTTTTCTGGCTTGTTTCTCGTGTTGTTGATGGCTTCGCTGTACGGACGATTTCAGCAGCGATTATCGGGTCGTTGGTTATTTCTCTTGTCAATTGGCTGACAGGTCGGCTTAAACATGACGATTAAAGAGTTTCGGGAGCAAAGCCTCGCTCTTTTTGCTAAGGCAGAGCGAATTGCTATCACCTCACATATGTCACCAGACGATGACAGTATCGGGAGTGTGCTCGCTGCGCGTGAGTTTCTTGTGACGAGGTATCCTCAAAAAGAGGTTCGTATTATCTATACAGGGACGCCAGTGTCACGGTACGCAGTGTTTGATGATTTCGATGGTATTGAATGGGTGGATGATATTACACATCATGTCGCAGGTATCGAACTACTGCTCGTACTCGATGTGAGTCATCTGGGGCGCGTAAGTAAATCAGAAGATCTTTCCTCGCTCCGTAGTATTCCTACGATTGTTTCGATCGACCATCACAAGACTGCGCCAGATGAGGCTACGACACTTGCTTATATTGACCCCTCTCTTACTTCAAATGCCGAATTATTCTATCGTGTATTTGAGACAGAATTGGCACTAACAAAAAAACTCGCCTCATACATTCTCTGCGGCGTTCTCGGTGATACAGGAAATTTTTCATTTGTACCGCCAGAACAAGCTTCAAGCGTGTTTTCATTGGCAAGCAGATTGGTAGAAACTGCAGGGGTAGGTATTGATCAATTCCGTTCTCAATACGGAGGTATCCCCAAGTCTATACTTCCACTCCTTCAACAATTGGTAGCAAACACTGCTTACAAGGAAGTGCCGGGGTGGCCCACAGTGCAGTATTCTTGGATAGATCGTACGACGGTAGAGAGCGGGCAATTTACTGATGAAGATATGAGTGCGGCAAGTCATATCTATATCGGTCAATATCTCCCGAGGGTGGAAGGTCAGACGTGGGGGTTTGTCGCAACACCTCGTAGTGATGGCGGTGTACGCGTCTCTGGAAGGTCGCTCCCGGGGAGCGTCAATGTGCGTGACATGTTTGAGCGCATGGGTATTGGAGGCGGACACGATCGTGCAAGCGGAGCAAATTTCCCCGCGGTCAAAGGGGAGCCGATGGAAAGTAGTGTGGCAGTAGAGAAACTTTTTGTTTGGATGCGTGACAATTTACCTCTCCTCGGGTAGTCTGACAAGATATATGGCATTTCTTGACGAAATTGTTATTACAGCAAAGGCAGGCAAGGGTGGCGACGGTGTCGTGCGCTGGCGTCGCGAGAAGTTTATCCCCACAGGTGGTCCCAATGGTGGCGATGGCGGGCGTGGCGGCGATGTCTTTATTTGTGCTGTCCGTTCATTGCGTGTACTCGATCAGTATCGTGCCAAGCGTGAGTACGCTGCCGAAGATGGCGAGGCAGGATCGAGCCGCAGCCTCACTGGCGCCGGCGGCAAGGATCTCACGATAGATTTTCCTATCGGCTCGACGGTAAGCAATCGCACCACCGGACAATCATGGGAGCTGATCAAAGAAGGGCAGACCATACAGATACTACGAGGCGGCGCAGGAGGCTTCGGCAATGAGCACTTCAAAAGTTCTACCAACCAGTCTCCGCAAGAGGCGACCAAGGGCAAGGCAGGTGAAGAGGCAGAGCTGCACATCGAGGTATCGCTCATTTCTGATGTTGGACTCATCGGCTTTCCCAATGCTGGCAAGTCCAGTCTCCTCAACGCACTCACCAACGCCACGGCAAAAATCGGCGACTACCCATTTACTACCATTGATCCGAATCTCGGTGACCTGCATGGCTACATCATCGCAGACATCCCAGGGCTCATCGAGGGTGCGAGCGAGGGCAAGGGGCTCGGGCACGCGTTCCTGCGTCACATCGCCAAGACACGCGTATTGGTGCATCTCATCTCACTTGAGCAGGCGCAGCCCACAAATGCATACGATACTATAAGAGCAGAGCTTTCTCGTTATGGCAAAGGACTCGATGAAAAAGAAGAGATCATTCTTCTCACCAAGAGCGACATGGTCTCTCCAGAGGTAGCAGCGCAGGTCGCCAAGAAGTTTGAAAAAATAGGGAAGCGCGTCTTTACTATCACACTCTTTGACGATGCGTCGGTGAAGACATTTCGTGATGAATTAGTACAATTTCTTCAGAAGGAGAGTGCCGAAGCTGTGATACAATAGTCCCTATGTACGATCTCACCAAGTGTAAACAAGAAATAGTAAACGCAGCAGACTGGCTCGTTAAAGAGTATGGACAAATCCATACTGGGCGTGCTGCACCCGTTCTTCTCGATGGCGTGATGGTTGAGGCGTATGGCGCAATGGGGCCTCTCAAAAATAGTGCCAGTGTCGCCATCGAAGATCCGCGTACATTGCGCGTGGTGCCGTGGGACAAGGGTCTACTGAAGGAGATCGAGCGTTCGCTTCACGCAGCAAATCTCGGCTTTTCTATTGCGGTAGATGATGCGGGGGTGCGCGTCATTATTCCTGCACTCACTACCGAGTCGCGTAGCGCGCTCGTGAAGATCGCCAAAGACCGTCTCGAAGACGCGCGCATCACGGTGCGCAAGGCACGCGAGGTAGCACTTCAGGGACTCAAGGATGCCAAGCTCCCCGAAGACGCAGCGGTCCGCACCAAGGACGATGTGCAGAAACTCGTCGACGAGGGCAATGCCTCCCTCGAATCTATTTTCAAAAAGAAAGAAGTAGAAATAATGAGTTAGCCTCTAGATTCTAGCTTGCACAACGATACGTCTGAGATATAATTCACCTATGATGATGTTGCGCGTTTCCTTTTTCTCAACAGGATTATTCCTTCTGTTTTTCTTAAGCACTGCCACCCACGCAGCCTTTGCACCAAACGAAACCCAAGACCCCGGCTGTCCACCTACAGATATCAACTGTTATGTTGAAATGCCTGATACCTATTAGGAAGCAGCAACAGGTGGTATCAACTACAATGGAGGAAATGTGGGGATAGGGACAGATGAACCAAATGCTTCACTTGACGTTTTTGGTGGAATTAATTTCACCAATCTGTTTACCATCGCTGGCAATGCTGGTACAGCTGATCAGGTTCTCACTAGTAGAGGTACAATGCTTGCACCACAATGGGCCACTCCTGTTGTTGCTATTGGTCTCGGGAAAAATGGTATTTATTCTCCAGGGATTGGAGCTGGATCAGGGGCAGATTATAATGTTTTTCTTGGAGACTCTGCTGGTACAGGCGCATCGTTAACATCTGCATCTGTTTTTCTCGGAAGAAATACAGGACAAAATGCAGCGGGAGCTTCTCAGTCAAATTTTATCGGTGATGATACGGGAAAAGGAGCCCACCATGCATACTTATCAAACTTTTTTGGAGTGGATGCTGGGTTCGATGCAACCTATGCAACACGTTCTATTTTTATCGGACTACAAGCAGGAGCAGAAGCCGGAGCAAATAGCCAATACGACGGTAATGTAAGTTCAAAGTATTTTGATTCAGTTTTTCTGGGATATCAAGCTGGCAAGGGAGCAACTGGAGCTGCCACATCAAATTTTATTGGTCCTCAAGCAGGAAAGGGTGCAAGCAACGCAAATTCTTCCAATTTCATTGGATCACTTGCAGGCAATGGTGCAAGTAATGCAAACTATTCAAATTTTATCGGGGGAAATGCAGGGGATGGTGCATCTGGTGCTTACATTTCTAATTTCTTTGGACTCAATGCTGGTCGTATGGCAGTTAGTGCCTCTAATTCTATTTTCGTTGGTCGAGAGGCCGGTTTTGCTGACACTGTCAATAACTCTGCTACCAATACCATCGACAGTTGTGATATAGATGACTGCTACTCTATCCTCCTTGGTCCTGTCACTTCTACCGGAGGATTCTCCAATTCTGTTGCTCTCGGTGCCTATGCCACCAACACTGATACCAACCAGCTCATGCTCGGGTCATCTACTCGTCGTATTGAGGAAATTGTTTTTAATGGCGGCTCAGGCAATACTTGTACCATTGTTTCTGGAACAGGAATTAGTTGTTCGTCTGACAAACGTCTGAAAACTAACATTGAAGATTTAGGGGAGGATACACTGGAAAAAGTTCTCAATCTTCGTACTGTTAGCTACAACTGGAAATCCGATCCCAACGGAGACTTGATGGTTGGCTTTATTGCTCAAAATCTCCAAACAGAATTTCCTGAACTTGTCTCTACCAATCATGACGGGATGCTTGCAGTGAATTATGCGCAAATGACTCCAATAATTGTCCAAGCCATCAGGGAAATGAATCTTAACATCATCGATCTCTCAAATCTTGGAAGAGAAAACACTTGGCGAGATGCTATCACTGCATGGCTTGGAGATATTAGTAATGGTATCAACAGGATATTTGCGAGAGAAGTGCAGACCGAGAAGTTATGTTTTGATGATGTGTGTATGACCAAAGATGATTTACGTGTACTCCTTGAAAGTGTCCGTACTACAGGAGGTAATCAGTCAGAGGATAATGAGTTCGTGGGATCAGAAGAGGATGAGCTGCAACAGGAGGTATCAGAAGAAGTGCTAGAACAGCCACAAGTGACAGGGGCACCATCAGATGATGTTGAGAGTACCGAAGAGGAGCGGGCCCTCGAGAGTATTCCCGAAGAAGGCATTCTAGAAACTCCTGTTGAGGCACCCATAGAACCTTCTGAAAAGCCATCAATGTCAGAAGTGCAGTAATAGAAAAAGTATCTCTCAGATGCTATACTGGGCCCTTATGACAATTATTCTCTTTGTGCTCGTCCTCTTGGTGTGTGTAATTGTGCATGAGTGGGGGCATTTCATTGTGGCAAAAAAGAGCGGTATGCTCGTGCAGGAATTTGGCTTTGGTATTCCACCGCGCCTGTGGGGCAAGAAAAAAGGTGAGACACTCTATTCTATCAATGCACTGCCTATTGGCGGGTTTGTAAAAATTGCGGGAGAAAACGACCTCGAAGAAGGTATACCCGTAGATCGCCAATTTGAAAGCAAGGCATGGTGGCAGAAGGCGCTCGTACTTGTTGCGGGAGTCGTGATGAATATCGTGCTGGCGCTTGTACTCTTTTTTTTCGCTTATATCGTAGGTATGTCTACGGTCACTGATGGCGGCACACCGACGATAGTGACGGTTGCTCCACAGTCACCAGCTGCAGGGGCAGGACTACAGGTGGGGGATACGCTTCAGAGCCTCGCGATAGATGACATATCTGTTACCACACTCTCTACTGAGGCAGTGCATGCAGCAATAGTTGCTGGAGGAACAGAGGTCGTACTTACCTATACACGAGATGGTCAGCAATACAGGGTAACACTTTCGCCAGAAGGAGAAGGGGAGAGCCGGATGATCGGGCTGGGTATCGAGCCTATTGGAGTAATTAAGTATTCCGTAGGAGAGGCAGCGCGCGCATCATGGCAGCATACGTGGGCACTTATTAGTGCTATCTGGGGCGTACTTGCCGATCTCGTCAGCGGACTTTTTTCTTCAGGCAAAGACGCTGGTCTCTCCAACCTCATGGGGCCTGTCGGGCTTGCTCGTGAGGTGCGTGGGGCAGCTACTATCGGTTTTGCTTACCTCCTCGCGTTTACCGCAGCAATATCGGTCAATTTGGCGGTGCTCAACATCATGCCATTCCCAGCGCTTGATGGGGGACGCCTCATTATTGTGTTATTAGAGGCATTGTTTGGAAGGAAATTCTCGCGTACTGCGGTGGGATATATTCATGCGGCAGGCTTCATTTTACTCATTCTTTTAATGGTCGTGCTCACGGTGGGAGACATTCGGAATTTCTTGTAAAGAGGGAGTTTGACTTTTTTTGTATCCATGATAAAGTAGTCAGATATTCATTAAACGAAAGGATATCTTATGGCAGTTATTAGCTTCAAACCAAAACAAGTTTCCAAGCGACTCCTCTCCAATTTACAGGATCGCTCACACGACATTATTGTAGGTCGGTTCGGTCTCGGTGATTCAGCAGAATCAAAGACACTTGAAGCGATCGGCAAGAAATACGGTATTACTCGCGAACGCGTTCGACAAATCGAAAACGCGGCAATTAGTGCGATTCGTAAAAGCGATACATTCAAAGCAGAGCACAAAGTGTTTTCTGAAGTGAAGTCACTCATTGAAGCAATGGGAGGACTGGTCCATGAAGAAGATTTCCTTTCGTATGTCTCCAAGGATAAGTCTGTCCAAAATCATATTCGTTTCTACCTGGTTCTCGGTAATACCTTTGAGAAATTGAAAGAAGACGATCATTTTCATCCGCGGTGGACAGTAGATACCGAACTCTCTGATGCAGTACACCGTGCACTCCATTCTATCTACCAGAACCTTTCCGACAAAGAACTTCTCACTGAGGATGATCTCGTGAAGCGGTTCCTTGGCGAACTCACTGATGTAGCGGCACAGTACAAAAATGAAGAAGTCGCTCGTCGTTGGCTCAATATCTCCAAGCGTATTGGTAAAAATCCGCTCGGCGAATGGGGTCCTTCTGATTCGCAAAACATCAAAACACGCGGTATCAAAGACTACGCTTTCCTCATTATGCGCAAGCACGGCTCCCCAATGCACTTTCGCGAGGTAGCAAAGGCAATTCAAGATACTTTCGGTAAAAAGACGCATGTTGCAACTACGCACAACGAGCTCATCAAAGATAGTCGGTTTGTGCTCGTAGGACGAGGGTACTATGCGCTCTCTGAATGGGGATACAAACCAGGCGTGGTGCGTGAAGTCATCACCGAAATCCTCAAAAAAGATGGACCACTCTCAAAAGATGATGTTGTGGAGCGCGTGCTCAAAGAACGCTTCCTCAAACGAAATACGATTTTGGTCAACTTGCAAAATCCAAAGTACTTCAAGAAACTCCCTGACGGTACCTACACTGTCGCTGCATAATCCAAAACACCCGCGCCGTGAGCGCGGGTGTTTTGTGATACACTACAGACACTATGGCAGACGACAAAGGTGGCAGCGGTGGTTCTGGGTGGGGAGTACTCGAAATAGGATTGGTCGTACTCCTTATTATGGGAGTACTCAATCAGTTTTCAGGAAAAGGTTCATCGTCTGACAATATGACGAGTGGAGACAGCTCGGCTGCAGGTTTGTCACAAGTGCAGCCAATCACAGAAGATCCTCAAGCACGCTGCGGACTCTCTCTTACACGTCCCGTTGATGGTACAAAAGTTAATGTGCCAATTGTGCTCGAAGGGACTGTCGGTTCATGTAATTGGCGTGCGACGGAGAGCACTGCTCTTTATGCACAGGTGATCGACACTAACGGTAAAAGCCTGACCGAATATCTCGCTGTCCCGCCATCAGCAGCTGTCACTGCTGATGCAGTTGAGATCCCATTTTCTGAGCGTATTGCACTTCTCAGTATCCCTAAAACCAGCAAAGGATATCTCATCCTTGTGCCGGCGATTCCTCCTGATTCTTCCACTTCGCTCTCACTTCGTATCCCCGTCACTTTTGTGAGGTAAGGGATGGTATACTAGTGCTATGCAGACCGGTACCAGCTTGCTCTTCAATCTCGTTCTCCTTATCGGAGGAATTTGGGTGCTCGTGATGCTCGCGTGGAATCTACGTCTCCATTATCTCAATGCTCTTTATCTCAAAGCCATCCCTTGGGTGGTTCTTGAAATCGTTCCACCACGCGATGTCTTTAAATCTCCCGAAGCGATGGAACTTGTTCTCAACTCACTTCATGGAGGTGGTTTTGGAAATTGGTACGAACGATACTGGAAAGGAGAACTCGCGCAGTATTATTCGCTCGAAATTGCTTCAATTGAGGGGAGAGTACGTTTCTTTGTCCGTTTCCATAAAAAGTTTCGTAAGGTATTTGAAGCACAGTTTTATGCACAGTATCCGCAGGCGCAAGTAATGGAAGCAGAAGATTATACCAAAGGGGTACCGGAATACACCAAAGGTGGTTCTATCAATCTTTTTGGCTATACACTGTCGCTCAATTCAAAAAAAGACGAATCCTATCCCATTAAAACTTATGTTGATTACGGACTTGATCGAGCTATCGGCTCTCTGGATGAAGAGCAGCGTATTGATCCACTCACACCACTTCTTGAAACGATGGGGTCTATCGGTATTGGCGAACAAATTTGGGTGCAGTACATCATTCGTCAGGATGTGAAGCGCCATAGCATCAAAAAGAAAAAAGACGGAAAAGAGATCGAAGAGCAGGGGAAAAGCTGGAAAGAGAAATCGAGGGAGGCGATTGCAAAAATAAAAGAATCGGCAAATACCAAAGATGATGATGGCAAAGTGACTCAAGGGCGCTTAACCAAAGGAGAACAGCAACTTATTGATGCTATCGAACGGCATCGCAACAAGCAAGGATTCGACACAGGGATTCGCTGTGTCTATGTCGCAGACAAAGAACATTTTAGCGGCGACACAATCACTGCTTTTACTTCTATGTTTCGTCAATTTAATAGTGAAGATATGAATAATTTTGCAATGGAAGGGCTGACAAAGATAGATGTCCCTTGGAACGATCTGCGCGGTGTAGTGGTAGATAAAAAGAAAGAAGGCATGCTCAAAGCATACAAAGGGCGAGCTTTCTTTTACAAAGGCTTTGATTTTAGCGATATTTCTCGATGGTTTAGTCATCCAGAGAAACTTGGTGCAAACGGAACACTTTTTTCGACTGAAGAGCTTGCGACACTCTTTCATCTCCCAGGACGTGTTGCAGAGACGCCGACCGTGACGCGTATCGAGGCGACCAAGGGAGAGCCGCCAGCAAACCTTCCTATCTAATCTATGCAGTCACTTCAAAAAGGATTTATCATACGTTTTTTTGTTGTCATTCTTGGCATGGTTGCACTTGCACTGTTGGCAGTACGAACTTTTGCACTACCTCCGAACACCTTTCCTGTTGGAGGGATATTTACTATCAAGGAGGGTGATTCTCTAGGGGCGGTCGCCTATCGGCTGTCGCAAGAACACATCATTGCTTCTCCAGAAGCATTCAAGCTTCTCATGCTTGCTCTTGGCAAAGAGAAGCGTATTGCGGTAGGAGAGTATGCGTTTGAGGCACCACTCACACTCCCTGAGGTAGCGCTGAAACTCTCTGGCAGTGACTTTGGCATTATCCAAAACAGGGTGACATTCCCCGAAGGCTACACTAATCGTCAGGTAGCTGAACGGCTCACAGCAACGTTTCCTACTTTTGACACGGCACAGTTTCTTGAATTGGCAAAAGACAGACAAGGGTACCTCTTTCCTGATACCTACAGTTTCTCTCCGCAGGTCACACCGCAGGCGGTAGTGGCAGAGCTCACTGAGACGTTCGTTACCCGCACTGCCGCACTCTCGTTTGCTGACTCATCGCGAAGTAGACAAGATATCATCATCATGGCGTCGATTCTCGAGCGAGAAGCCGGGACCGCTGAGGAGATGTCTATCATCGCAGGCATCCTCTGGAAGCGCATTGACCGTGGGATGGCATTGCAGGTGGATGCGCCATTTTTCTTCCTTTTTGGCAAGACCTCATCTGAGCTCACTGCAGCAGACCTTGCGGCAGATTCTCCGTACAACACCTATCGCTACACAGGACTCCCTCCTGCACCTATCGGCAATCCAGGACTTGCCGCTATCGAAGCGGCGCTGCATCCGGCTGAGTCTTCATACCTTTATTATCTCCACGACGCATCAGGAGGTGTCCATTACGGTGCGACTTACGAAGAGCATTTGGCAAATAAGAAAAAGTATTTACAATAGAGAACCTATGATACTTGATCAATCGCTTGCATTTGTAGATATTGAAACAACAGGGCTTGACCGTACCAATGGCGAGATTATTGAGTTGGGCGTTGTCGTTACCAAGATGAAAGATGGCGCACTGGTAGTCATCGATCAGCTCGACCTCAAAATCCAGCCTACCCACATCGAGACAGCAGAGCCTGCAGCGCTGCGGGTCAATGGGTACAACGAGGCAGACTGGCTCTTTGCAGTGTCACTGGAGGAGGCGATGAAGGCGTTTGCCGACAAGACCAAGGGTGCGATTTTCCTTGCGCACAATATCACTTTTGATTATCCGTTTATCGAAGAGGCACTTGCGCGTACTGGTATCTCGCATGATATGCACTTCCATAAGATAGACACGCTCTCGCTTGCGTTTGGTATCCTGCACACGAGCGGAGATCTGGGGAAGCTCTCTCTGCGCATGTTATGTGAACAGTTTGGGATTGAAAATAAAAAAGCGCACAGTGCATTTGCCGATGCCTACGCGCTGTACGAAGTGTTTAAGAAACTCCTCAAGCTGAAATAATCAGAACCCTGTGGTACTATCGGCTCTGTGAAGAAAAAGCAAACAATCTTTGTCGGTGTCTCTGGCGGAGTAGACTCGTCGGTGGCGGCGTACCTGCTCAAAAAGGAAGGGCATGATGTGCACGGCGTCTTCATCAAGACATGGTCGCCAGAGTGGCTTCCGTGTACGTGGGTAGATGAAAAGCGCGACGCCATGCGCGTGTGTGCGGCACTCGATATCCCTTTTCATTTTCTCGATGCTGAGCAGGCATACAAAGACGGCGTGGCAGAGTATATGATTGACGAATACCGTGTCGGGCGCACCCCGAATCCCGATGTGCTATGCAATCGCATCATCAAGTTTGGCGCTTTATGGGATTACGCACAAGCGCAAGGTGCTGATGCTATAGCGACCGGGCACTATGCACAGACAGACGGCACGCGCCTCTTGCAGAGCGTGGACGCCACCAAGGATCAGTCGTATTTCCTCTGGATGCTTACCGCCGAGGAGCTCGGACATATACGATTTCCTATCGGCCATCTGCACAAGAGCGAGGTGCGTGAGATAGCAGAGCGAGCAGGACTGCTTACTGCTGCGAAAAAAGATAGCCAAGGGATTTGTTTCCTCGGTGATGTAGATATGCGCGAATTTCTCTCTCACTACATCGAGGAGAAGAAGGGGGCGGTGTTGGACGAAGCGGGCAATATCATCGGCGAGCATAACGGAGTGTGGTTTTATACCATTGGAGAACGTCATGGCTTCCGGATCATATCCTCTGATGCGGCTCGCGTGTCACACTATGTCATAGGCAAAGATATCGAAAGCAATACACTCATTGTATCGCCCAATTCACCATCAAAAACATTCACTCCATCAACAGATATTAAGGTAACGCTGCGCTCTGAAAATTGGATAGTTCCTAGAGATAAACGTCGCGCGTACAAAGCCCAAATCAGGTATCACGGTACGCCAATCGTGGCGAAGCTTCAGTCTGATAACACCGTGGTGCTTCGTAGCGGCGGGGTGCTGCCGCTAGGGCAATCACTCGTCGTCTACGATGACTCAGGAATGCTTGTCGGAGGAGGGATTATCGATAGCATTTCTTCACTTTCAAAAAAATAATCAAGGGCGTATACTGAAGCAATGGAATTATTTAGCACAGGGAGTATGTATATTCATCTTTTCCTTGCAATGGTGCTCGGTATGTCGCTCGGTCTTGAGCGTTTCGTCGCGCGCAAGACTGCTGGCATGCGCACTTATACGCTCGTGTCGATGGGTTCAGCACTCTTTGTCATTATCTCGCAGATTGTAACCGCACAGTTTGCCGGAACGACGATGTTTGATCCGCTTCGCGTCGCAGCGCAGGTAGTAGCGGCAGCAGGCTTCCTCGGTGTAGGCGCCATCTTTCGCGACGCACAAGGAGGTGTGAGTGGTGTGACCACTGCATCAGGGTTGTGGGTAGCGGCAGGTATCGGTATGGCGTGTGGCTTCGGGCTCTATAGTCTCGCGACAGTGGTCACCGTACTCGGACTCTTTACCTTCATCGTGCTCTGGTTTGTTGAGAAGAAAATCCGCAAACTCCCCCTCGGAGAAAAAGACGAGCAGCCGCTTTAATTGTTTTAATACTACAAAAAGCGAATTATTCTCACACTAAGTTAGTTGACTATTCTGCTAAAAGTGTTATAAAGGAATAATAAACAAGTTCTTCACAAAAAATACATATATTATGAAATTCGGTTATTTCTTTGAGATAAAAGAGGCTTTTACATTGCAGGCGTACGCAGATGCGAAGACACATCGTTGGGAATCTGGCGGAGCATTCGGCTCAGATTGGTCAGAGAACCGTTGGTATGAAGGTATCATGGTTATCTCACGGAGAGATTCTCGATGGTATTTCTTTTTCAAAACCTTCACTGTACGAGACGAAGCACTTCCTGAATTTTCGTACCAGGCATTATTTGGTGATATGACTATTCGTGAAGTCATGGACAAATGCGAACAGCTCGGCAAAAAGTCAGACAACTCACCGTTTCCGTTTGTAGAAATTGGAAGAGATTTTATTTCAATTTCTGCGAAAAGGAAGGAAGCAGAGAACGTACTGTTGCGCATAAAGACAAAAGAAATAGATGACAAGATTATTGAGAAAGAGTTCAACGATCTTGATAGTGAGTATCTCACAAAGGAGACAACACAGCTTTTATTGAAAATATTGAAAGAGTATCGTCCCCGGCTGCATTCAGGGATGCTTGCAAAAGCTGCCTCGAATTATATGTAAATCCTAAAGCTGCTCATACGAGTGGCTTTTTTTATTACCCATTTTTTGCTAAAGTAGGGCAATGACAAAGGCTCTGACGAGTAGCGAGATTCGCGCACGATTCCTCGACTTTTTTGCGAAGCGTGGGCACGCAATACTGCCAAGTGCAAGCTTGGTGCCAAAAAATGACCCTAGTGTACTTTTCAATACGGCCGGTATGCAGCCATTGGTGCCGTATCTTATGGGCGAGTCGCATCCGTCAGGGAAGCGCCTTGCGAGCGCGCAGAAGTGTGTACGCACCGGTGACATAGATGAAGTCGGAGACAATCGCCATCTCACTTTTTTTGAAATGCTTGGCAACTGGTCACTCGGTGATTATTTCAAAGAAGATGCGATTGCATGGAGCTACGAATTTCTCACCAGCGCTGACGAAGGACTGGGGCTCGATCCCGTACGTCTCTATGTGACAGTATTTGAGGGTGACGAAGACGCATCACGCGATATGGAGGCAGTGGAGATATGGAAGCAGTACATTCCAGAACACCGCATCTATTTCCTTCCAAAGAAGAACAACTGGTGGAGTCCAGGAGACAATGGTCCATGCGGACCAGACACAGAGATGTTTTATGATATCGCTGGCACGCTTGGTGATATGACGCATGAGGAGTTTGTTGCAGCAGACGATGCGGGCAAGGTCGTGGAGATATGGAACGACGTGTTCATGGAGTATGAGAAAAAGGAGGGGCAAGTGATGGGCAAGCTCTCACAAAAAAATGTAGATACCGGCAGCGGGCTAGAGCGTATCACAATGATAGTGCAGGGCAAGACTACGGTCTTTGAGACTGATGTCTTTGCGCCAGTATTGGCACAGATACAAGATGCTGCAGAGAAGTATGATGATCAGGGCGCGCGTATCATCGCAGACCATGTACGCAGTGCTCTTTTTCTTATCGCCGACGGTGTCCTGCCAGGCAGTAAAGACCAGGGGTACATTCTGCGCCGGCTCATTCGCCGTGCAGTGATGCGCTCGCGCACACTCGGACTGAGGGCGCATTTTCTCGCAGATATCGCAGCCCTCTTTGGCGAGCTGTATAAGGATGCCTACCCCGAAGCCCTCGATGTCAGTATTGGAGCGAGTATCTCTCACGAAGAAGACAAATTTACCCGCACACTCGAAGCTGGGCTCAAAGAATTTGAAAAAGGTACTGATCCATTTATTCTTGCAACGACGTATGGTTTCCCAATTGAGCTGACCGAAGAGTTGGCAAGAGAAAAAGGAATAGAGATAGACCGTGGCGCATTTGATTCCCAGATGAAAGCCCATCAAGACGCGTCTCGCGCAGGTGCCGAACAGAAGTTTAAAGGCGGGCTTGCAAACTCGAGTGAACAAACGACGAAGCTCCACACGGCGCACCACCTCTTGCTTGCCGCACTCCAGGAGGTCGTCAGTCCCGACATTCACCAAAAGGGAAGTAATATCACTGACGAACGTTTGCGCATCGACTTCAACTTTGACCGCAAGCTCACTGCCGAAGAGCTGCAAAAGGTGGAGGAATTGGTCAATGAAAAAATCCGCGAAGATCTCACCGTGACGCGCCGCGAAATGCCCCGCGAAGAGGCAGAAAAGCTCGGTGCAGAGATGGAGTTTGGTACCAAATATCCTGATATCGTTAGTGTCTACATGATTCACGACGAACACGACAAAATATTTTCTAAAGAGTTCTGTGGTGGACCGCATGTTACCCACACTGGTCTCATTGGCACGTTTAAGATACAAAAAGAAGAGGCATCCTCTGCTGGCATTCGTCGTATCAAGGCGACAATCGCATAAGTCCTGTTATACTAAAGGTAATGGCGAGCACAAAGAAACAATATGGTACTCCTGTCGCGGTATTCGATATCAGTTCTTCGAGTATTGCAGGAGCGCATGTGCTGGTAGGTAATCAAAAAGATCACTTGCCGACTATTCTCGCTTCCCACCGAATAATGCTTCCTCCGCAGGAGGTATTAGATATGAAGCGTTTTGTTTCCGAAAGCGTGCACGGTCTTGAGAATGTACTGCAGCAGCTGCATGCTGCCGACGTCCACCATCCGTCAGTCATCGAACTCGCTTTGGCTTCTCCATGGTATGTTTCTCAGACTCGCACTATTGTCTATACAAAAGAGACGCCTTTTGTATGCACAAAAAAACTCTTTGATCGACTCATTGCCGACGAAGTACAACAGGTAGTGGAGCAAGAACTCAATCGTTTCGGTGTATTTGGCAAGGATGGTACTGTGGTCGAACGACAAGTATCGCGGATCACGCTCAATGGCTATACCACCGCAGCACCATTCGGGAAAAAGACTTCTTCTGTGGAAATTGCACTGACTATCACTGTAGCGCCAAAACAGATCATCGATCAATTTTTACAGGTAATCCATCGCGCCTATGGTCCTGTACAGGTCACGACTACCACCAGTGTGTATGCATCTTTTATTGTGGCGAGAGACTATTTTCACGCAGGAGAGGAATGTGTCATTGTTGATGTCGGAGAGGAAGTGACCGATATTGCTTTTGCTAAAGATAACCGTTTTTTGTACCAGCACTCTTTTCCTGTAGGGATCTATGGTCTCACTCAGCTCTTGGTCGAAAAGCAGCAGTACGATATCCAGGAAGCAACAGTTCTTCTCGAAGGATATCGACTCAACAAAATCACCGCAAGTGCCCGTACAAAAATAGGGAAAGCGATGGGAGAATTTACCGAGCAATGGCGTCGTGCACTTCAGGAGGTCCTCGACCAAGGGCACTTCGGATTTTGTCTCCCTGAAATCTGTTACATCACCTCTGATGTTCGTTTTGAAACACTCTTTTCTGACGTTATTGCTGGTGATCCTTTTATTCAGCATACCTGTTCGCGCGGCAAAGTGATACCATTTGTTCTTGATGAAGAAAAGTATGCATCATTTATCACCTCTCTTGATCAGGAGCTTGATGTACCGCTTGCTACCACAGCATTGTTCCTTGCGCGAAAACTTGCTTAGGCAGTAGCTTCATTTGCTATACTGCAAGGGATGAAACTATATGACATCTTGCGCAAGGAGGAGGAAGGAGTGCTTCTCGAGCGCGAGAAAGAAGTCTCCCCTCGTTTGCAATCCTCAGAAACTTCCCGAGCACGGATTGTACTGACGAAAAAGTCACTCATTCGTATTGTGGTATGGGGGATAGTGGCTGTCGGTATCTATCTTGGCGGTATTGCACTTTCTCGTGTAAAGGTGACTATTACCGAGCGTCGCATCCCCATTGTGTTGTCAGATACGCAGTTAGAATTTGCCAATGAATCAGAATCAGAAACAGAAGGCCTCTCATTTCAGGCGATGATTGTCGATACTACCATTACACGTCAGTTGTACGGATCAGCTCTCACTACGATTAATACAAAAGCAAAAGGGACGGTCGTTTTTTTTAATGAATACAGTACCAAAAGTCAGACAGTGAAAAAGGGAACAACACTTACCGCTACCAACGGGAAGAGATATACTACACAGGCGCAGGCAACTGTTCCTGGATACAAGACTGTAGACAAGAAAAAAGTGGCAGGAACAAGTCCTTCGATCGAAATACTGGCTGCTGATGTGGGGGATGAGTACAACAGTACGGGTACGACATTGAGTGTTACTGGCTGGGCGAATGCAAGCAAAACATTTTATGCACGTTCAGCAGAAATTGTCGGAGGAGAATCCGGGATCCGTCACACCCTTACTGATACAGAACGAGCAGAGGCAGTAGAGACACTTCAGGCACAACTCATCGAGCGTCTCAAACGAGAAAGCCGTACACAAATTCCTGACGGATTTATCACCTTTCCGGAATTTCAGTTTCCGATTATTGACACAGATTCATTTGTTCTCCAAGGAGGGAGTGTTAGTTTTCCTGCGAGTATGAGCGGCTCAATGGTCTCCTATCTCATTCCCCGAGGAGCGCTCGAGAGGGCAATAGCTAAAAAGGGGTTGAGTGAGGCACCTTCTGTGCAGGTGAGCGTGCCCGATGTCGGCAAGCTCTCGTTTGATCTCGCCTCGGCAGTGCCTGCTGATAAAAAGACCATCCCTAACACTATCACGGTGACTGTTTCCGGAGAGGTGACGGTGATTGTAAAAGTGCCCGTTGATAAGATAAAGGAGCAGCTTGCAGGGAAACCTCGCCGAACATTCAATGAAGTACTTGAAACAATTCCTGAAATCGATACTGCACGGTTCTCATTGTTTCCTTTTTGGGCACCACGATTTCCTCATTCATGGAACATGATTGACGTTATCACGAGATAATAGTAAGATGAGTTCGTAACATACATGTCAGGAAAAGAAGAATCCACTGTTCGTGGGACGGTCGCCGAGGCCCTTCCCAATACAATGTTTCGGGTTGAGCTGGAAAACGGGGAGGTTTTTGTTGCGTATCTTGCAGGAAAAATGAGACTCCATCGAATCAAAGTGTTGGTAGGGGATACGGTCGAAGTGCTCCTCGATCCGTATGGCGGAAAGGGACGTATTGTCAGGAGATTATAAATAGTGTATACTCTCTCGGCTTTTTAAAAGCAGTCCTTTAGAGGGCAGAGTTCGCTGGTTTTTCCCTATAGTTTATGAAGGTCAGATCAACAGTCAAAAAAATGTGCGAAAAGTGCAAAATCATCAAACGCGGCGGACATGCACGCGTGATTTGTGACAATCCTAAGCACAAGCAGAAGCAATAATTTCTATGCGTATCTCAGGTATTACTATCCCAGACAAAAAACAGCTCTCTATCGGTCTTACTGTCGTTTATGGCGTAGGACGTACGACTGCGCAGAAGGTTCTCATTGCAGCAAAGGTTTCCCCAGAAGCAAAGCCTTCTGATCTCTCTGTTGAACAGGAAAACGATATTCGTCGTCTCATCGAAGGCTCAACTATTGAAGGAAACCTTAAACGTGAAGTCGCAAGCAACATCAAGCGTCTCAAGGATATCAAGGCCTACAGAGGAGTTCGTCATATGCGCCGTCTCCCAGTCAACGGACAGCGCACCAAGACCAATTCTCGTACTGTCCGCGGCAATGTCCGCAATACGATGGGAAGCGGTCGTCGTAAGGAGAGTAAAACATAATCATCTATGGGAAAGAAACGAATTGCAACTCAAGAAGGACAACTGGTGGATGCCGACAAGCGCGCTCGCGCTGTTGGTCGTGCCGCTAAGAAGAAAGTCACCACTGCACAGCTTGCTATTGAGGCTACTTTTAACAATACCAAAGCAGTAGTGAGCGACACAAAAGGGAACGCACTTTTTTGGTCGTCGAGCGGAAGTCTTGGCTTCAAGGGAGCAAAAAAGGGGACACCCTTTGCCGCTTCAAAAGTAGGCGAAGTACTCGCTGAAAAAGCAGTTGCGGCAGGTATCAAAGAAGTGCGTGTTGTAGTGCGCGGAGTAGGTTCTGGACGTGAACCATTGATCCGTGCATTTGTAGCAACTGGAATCGAACTTCTTTCTGTCGTTGATAAGACGCCAGTACCGCACAATGGTCCAAAGGCAAAGAAGCCGCGTCGCGTATAAAAAAGAGTAACGAAGTATGAACACACGAGCAAAATATAAAATCTGTCGTCGTCTTGGTCCTGGAGTCTATGAGAAGTGTCAGACACAAAAATTCGTTCAGTCCGAAGCAAAGAAATCTCGTACCAAGAAAGGTACGCGTCCAAAAGCGCTTTCTGACTACGGTCGCCAACTCATTGAGAAGCAAAAGGTCCGCCTCTCGTATGGTCTTTCAGAAAAACAGCTTTCTAATTATGTAGAAAAGGCGACACACATCAAAGGTATGCCAGTAACAGACAAGCTCATAGAGCTCCTCGAGACCCGTCTCGACAATGTTGTGTACCGACTCGGGTTTACTGCAAGTCGTCGCGCTGCGCGACAGATGGTCTCTCACGGACACTTTGTAGTGAATGGAAAAAAAGTGACGATCCCTTCCTACGCCGTAGGAATAGGAGATATCGTCGCTGTTCGTGAAGGAAGTCGTACGAGCCCGCTTTTCAGTGATTTTGATAAAAAAGTGAAAAATTATTCATGGCCAAACTGGCTCAAATTGGTACCAGAGTCACTTCAGGCAGAAGTAGCCGCGCTGCCGAAGAACGACGAGCAATTCCTTCAGCTGGGCACGGTGCTTGAGTTCTACAGCCGATAACAGTAGGACATATGTTTGTAACAATTACAAATTAGTGGTATATTCATCATCTATGAGCGAACAAAAAATCATTCTTCCATCAAAGCCGCGTGCGACCCTCGAAGAGGGGAATAAAGGGGTATTCGAAATTGACGGTCTCGTCCCTGGGTACGGCTATACTATCGGCAACTCACTTCGCCGTATCATTCTTTCGTCACTTCCTGGTGCAGCGGTTACTGCAGTAAAGATTGATGGCGTTAGTCACGAATTTTCTACTATTGAAGGAGTAAAGGAAGATGTCATTACGATTCTCCTTAATCTTAAAAATGTTCGTTTCCAACTTTCGGGAGATGAACCTCAAAAAATAACGCTTTCCGTTAAAGGTCCGAAAGTGGTGACCGCAGGAGATATTGCGACCACGGGGCAGGTCTCTATTGCTAACATCGATCAATATCTCTGCGAAGTAACTGGAAAAACGAATCTTTCGATGGAGATCACTGTTGAACGAGGGCTCGGGTTCGTATCTCGTGATGCGCATCACAAGCAAAAAGCAGAGATTGGTACCATCTTTCTTGACGCTATTTTCTCTCCTATCCGTCGTGTGAGCTATGATGTTGAAGAGATGCGTGTAGGTGACAAGACCAACTTTAATCGCCTTCGTCTCACCATTGAAACTGATGGATCCATTTCTCCTCGTGAAGCACTCGAGCGTGCAGTTAAAATTATGATCGAGCAACTCGCTGCGGTCGTTGAAATTGATAGCGCGGAAGCAATCGCACAGATACAAGCACAGCAGGCTTCTGCTCGCGCAATTCCTTCCAATGCTTCTTTTGAAGCACCTTCCATGTCTACTGAGGATGAATCTGCAGTAGATGTGACAGACGTCATGAAAAATCGCATCGACAGCATCGGTCTTTCTACTCGTACTCTAAATGCACTCTCTGCAGCAAATATCCGCACTGTCGGCGGTATTGCTCGTAAGCGTGTCGAAGACCTCCTGGAGATTGATGGTATTGGAGATAAGGGTATCGAAGAGATCCGTGAAGCGCTGGGGCAATTTAGCTTGTCTTTGAAGGAGTAATAGGGTATAACAGACAAACTTTACAGATATGAGACATCACAATGCCAATCGAACATTCGGCCGTTCCAAAAATCAGCGCAGTGCGCTGATGAAGGGTCTTGTGCTGTCGCTTATTTCTCACGAAAAGATTGAGACCACAGAAGCAAAGGCAAAAGAGCTTCGCCCTAAAATTGAGAAAATGGTCACGCGCGCTAAAAAGCCGACCCTTGCTGGGAAACGTCTTCTGCTCTCTGGTCTCTATCACAATGAAGAAGCAGTGCAGAAGCTTACCGAGAAGATCGCTCCTCGTTACGAGGACCGTGCAGGAG
Organism: Candidatus Nomurabacteria bacterium; assembly: GCA_020845875.1. Lineage (GTDB taxonomy): Bacteria > Patescibacteriota > Minisyncoccia > Phycocordibacterales > UBA9973 > UBA4124. The sequence continues at coordinate 5,287 of JADLEY010000024.1, read as the reverse complement.
GATACACACGCATCACGAAGCTTACTCCACGCAAAGGAGATGCGAGTCCTATGGCGGTTATCGAATTTGTTAAATAGTATGAATTACACGATTGATGCAACAAACAAGACACTTGGACGACTCGCTACAGAAGTAGCGACGCTGTTGATGGGCAAAAATGATACTTCTTTTGTCCGCAATAAAGTTTCTGGCAATATGGTGACAGTGACCAATGCAGCGAAACTCAAGATTGATCCTCGTAAGCTTGAACAGAAGACCTATTCTCGTTATTCGGGATACCCAGGAGGGTTGACTGTATCTAAGATGGCTCATGTCATCTCAAAAAAGGGATATCGCGAAGTGGTGACAACTGCAATAAAGGGTATGCTCCCTGACAATAAGCTTAAAAAGGAATTTTTGAAACATCTGACTGTAACCGAATAATACTATGGAAAAGACCAAGAAATACATCGAAAGCATTGGACGACGAAAGACTGCTACCGCGCGAGTTCGCCTTACTCCTGCATCAAAAAATTCATTTTCAATCAACGAAAAAGACCTTGCCGGCTACTTCGTTACCGAAGAGCTTCAGAAGATAGTTACCGATCCGTTTGCAGTACTTGCTGACAAAGCGCACTACACTGTATCGGTCAAGGTTACTGGTGGTGGTATTCATTCACAAGCAGAGGCAGTACGTCACGGCATCTCTCGCGGTCTCGTAAAAGAGGATGAGGGAGACAAGGTGGCTCTCAAGTCTGCAGGATTCCTCAAGCGCGATCCTCGCTCTAAAGAGCGTCGTAAGTTCGGTCTCAAGAAGGCCCGCAAATCACCGCAGTGGTCAAAACGTTAATATATAAAAAGGTCTTCTTACGAGGACTTTTTTGTTTTCGATTTTTTGGGTATAATCGTTGCAATATGGATGAAGAACAGGATGTCGTATTTGAGGAAAGCGATGAGGAAGGCGCCGAAAAGGGTGCTAAGGATAAGGTTGCAAAACTAAAAGAAAAAATCGTCACTCTCGAAAAAGAATCCAAGGAATACCTCGACGGCTGGCAGCGAGCTCGTGCCGACTATGCCAACCTCGTAAAAACTGCCGAAGAAGACAAGAAGCGTATGCGCTCGCTTGCCGAGGAAAGCTTCATTGAGGAGCTTCTGCCGGTAGTAGACAGTTTTGCGGTGGCGATGAGTAACAAAGAGGCATGGGAAAAAGCAGAACCAGCATGGCGTACTGGTGTTGAGTATATCTACCAGCAACTTATGAATGTTCTCAAAGAACGCTCGCTCGAAGCTTTTGGTGCCGTAGGAGAGCTGTTTGATCCAGCGTTGCACCATGCGGTATCAGAGACGGCGACAGACGACGAAGGGCTCGATCATACAATTGCCTCAGTCCTTCAGCAAGGTTATAAGCTTAGAGGGATGGTGCTTCGTCCAGTGAGAGTAGTGGTTTATAAACTTAAGTAGTACAATAAACTATATGGAAAAATTTGAAACAACACCAACTCTTAGATATGGTAGTGAGACAACCACCGAAAAAGTAGGTGATAAGGATATACAAGTTGAATGGACTGCAGCATTAGGAGAGGATCAAGAAGGAATGGAGTGGGACGGAAAAGTGGTAGGTAAAGGGTCCGATGGTTCTGAGTGGGAAGGGGAAGGTCACATTTATCGTGTAAATACTGAAGGAAAAACAGTTGCTCTTAATATTGATAATATAACTACTACTAAATTAATCAAAGAATCAGTGGAGTAAGTTTTATTTCACTAGGCTAAAAAACTCCTGCTCTGTTTCTGCGTCTAATGTGTCAGTAACAAAAATCATGATCTCAGTTGTAAGGCCGAGATCTTTTTTGATATTAGCAAAGAGATGCTCATAAGGAAGTGGCGAGACCCACACAGAGTTTTTGATGCAGACAAAACCTGCTTTTTTGAGGAGGTAACGCAGTCCGTCACGTTCACCCTTGCGGTCTTCGGGAAGGTCGAGGAGGATGATGCGCCAGTTGCCGTCCCACGACGGATTTACCAGTACCGTATCATCATCGAGCGCTGCGCTATATGCCTTTTTGCGGCCGCCTTTGGTGAGGCGTGCGTACTCCTTTTGCCCTGAGTGATGTCGTTCGACAAGTCCAGCGTCCTGCAAACCCTTTAATGAGCGAGAAATGGCATATTTCGCGTCTTTCTGAGTGAGATGCTGTGCCAGAGCCTCGACAGGGAGCGCTGGCTTCCGAGAGAGCATTTTAAGGATTTTCTTTGAATACTCCGGACGATTTGACATACAAAAACAGTAGCACTATACTCAACATTATACAAGTATTTCGCGGTCGCGAAAAAAGAGTTGAATTATGGCAAAAATCATTGGAATTGATCTTGGAACTACAAATTCGGCTGTCGCCATCATAGAAGGTGGACACCCAAAAATCGTCGAAAACATAGAAGGTGCGCGCACTACTCCTTCTATCGTTGCTCAGGGCAAAAACGGCGATCGTCTCGTTGGGCTTCTGGCGAAGCGTCAGGCAGTCACCAATCCCGAAAACACGATCTACGGCATCAAGCGATTCATGGGACACAAGTTTGACGATCACGGCATCGACAAGGTGATCCAGACTTCCGCATTCAAAGTTGTGAAGGGTCAGGATGGCGGCGCATTGGTCGTGATGAACGGCAAAGAATATCGCCCTGAAGAGATTTCTGCGATGATCTTGCAGAAAATAAAGACCGACGTCGAGGCAAAGCTTGGCGAAAAAGTAACCGAGGCGATCATCACGGTGCCTGCATACTTCAATGACGCGCAGCGCAAGGCGACCAAGGACGCTGGTGCGATCGCGGGACTTGAGGTGAAGCGCATCATCAACGAGCCGACTGCGGCGGCGCTTGCGTACGGCTTCAATACCAAAAAGAACGAAAAGATCGCCGTGTATGACCTTGGTGGCGGTACGTTTGATATCTCGATCCTCGAGGTGTCCGACATCGACGACATGCAATCGATCGAAGTGAAGTCGACCGACGGCGATGCGCTCATGGGAGGACGCGACATCGATCTCAAGATCATGGAATGGATCGCAGCCGAGTTCAAAAAGGACACCGGCATCGACGTGATGAAGGACTCCCTTGCTCGCCAGCGACTCGACGAAGCAGCTGAAAAGGCTAAGATCGAGCTCTCTACTACAACTGAGACTGAGATCAATATCCCGTTCATCACCAGTACCGATGCAGGGCCACAGCACTTGCTTCTCAAGATGACGCGTGCGCAGCTCGAATCTCTCGCAGATGAATTCATACAGCGCTCGATCGAGATCAGTAAGCGCGCCGTTGAAGCGTCAGGATTTTCGATGAGTGAGATCAATGAAGTTATCCTTGTCGGTGGACAGACACGCATGCCCAAGATCGTAGAGGAAGTAAAGAAGCTTTTTGGCAAGGAGCCGAACCGCTCGATCAATCCAGATGAAGTCGTAGCACTTGGTGCGGCAGTACAGGGCGGCGTGCTGCAGGGAGATGTGCGTGATGTACTGCTTCTCGATGTGATCCCGCTTTCGCTTGGCATCGAAACACTCGGCGGAGTAGCGACCAAGCTCATCGAGCGCAACACAACTGTTCCCTCGTCAAAAAGCCAAGTATTCTCGACTGCGGTAGACAATCAGCCGTCAGTAGAAATCCATGTGACCCAAGGCGAACGCCCGATGGCTGCCGACAACAAGAGTCTCGGACGATTTGTCCTCGACGGCATTGCACCAGCACCACGCGGGATTCCGCAGGTGGAGGTGACCTTTGATGTAGATTCCAACGGTATCCTTTCGGTGAAGGCCAAGGACAAAGCTACTGGTAAGGAACAAAGTATCCGTATCGAAGCATCGAGCGGACTCACCCCAGAAGATATCGAACGAATGAAGAAAGACGCCGAGCTCCACGCAAAAGAAGACGAAGAAAAGAAAGCGCTCGCCGATACCAAGAATACAGCAGAGATGATGGTCTTTTCTGCAGAAAAAGCCCTGCAGGAGCACGGCGCGAATATTCCGGATGATATCAAGTCTGGCGTACAGATAAAGATAGATGAAGTAAAGAAGGTAAAAGAGGGAAGTGATAAGGCATCCATCGAAGCTGCGACGAGCGCACTTTCGACAGAGATGCAAAAAATTGGCGAGCATATCTCCAAGAATGCTCCCCAGCAGGAACAAGGCGCTCCCGTCGAAAGAGAGGTAAAGGATGCTTCGGGAGAAGAAAAACCAGAGTAAGTGTGCTACAATCAGCGTATGAATAAGAAACGAAAAGTAGCAGCAAAAAAGAAAGCAAAGCGGGAAGGAAAGACTGTCTCATTGCGTCATCGCTAAGTATCAGAAAATCCCGCAAAAGGCGGGATTTTTGCACATCGATTTCATCTATGGCAAAAGACTACTACAAAACACTCGGCATCGAAAAAAGCGCCTCAAAGGACGACATTAAGAAGGCCTTTCACAAACTCGCGCACAAATACCACCCCGACAAAAACAGTGGTGATGAAGCGAAGTTTAAGGAGGTCAATGAGGCGTACCAGGTACTCTCTGACGAAGGGAAGCGTGCTCAGTATGATCAGTTTGGCGCTGATGGTCCGCAGATGAATGGTGCAGGAGGCTTTGGCGGGTTTGATTTCTCAAACTTCGGTGGTGGCGGATTCCAAAATGCCGACGGCAGTTTCGAGTTTGACCTTGGCGATATGTTCGGAGACTTTTTCGGTGGCTCTCGTCGTGCCAAACAGAGGCGCGGCGCAGACTTGCAGACCAGTATTTCCCTCGACTTTGCCGAAAGTATCTTTGGTGCTGACAAGGAGTTGCGCATTACTAAACCTTCTACCTGCACTACTTGCAAAGGCAACGGTGCAAAACCAGGAACAGAGCTGCATACTTGTACGCAGTGTAATGGCGCAGGGACAGTGAAGAATATCCAGCGCACGATTCTTGGCTCCATCGCGACGACACAACTGTGCGACAAGTGTCATGGCACAGGGAAGGTACCGCAGACTCCCTGCGAGCACTGCAAGGGCAAAGGCGTCGTCAATGAGCCGCGTACTATCAAGGTATCGGTGCCCGCAGGTATCCAAAATGGCGAGACCTTGCGTCTGGCTAGTATGGGCGAAGCTATCTCTGGCGGGTCATCTGGCGACCTCTACATCCGCGTATCTGTCGCATCGCACAAGACCATTACCCGACAGGGTAGCGACCTCATCAGTACGCTCCATATCAAGCTCTCCGATGCGCTCCTTGGTGCACAATATGCTGTAGAGACACTTGATGGGCAAAAGCCGCTTACCGTGCCCGCAGGTACCAAGATTGGCGATATT
>JADLEY010000023.1 GCA_020845875.1 Candidatus Nomurabacteria bacterium | reverse complement strand
TCACTCGTATCATTAGGATCATAGGAAAGTGGATTATTAACATTTCCATCAGTGTGACATCCTGGGTCGACTTCGTCAGCAAATTCGTCTTCTGTATCGGTATTATCAACGTTGTCGGAGCATTCAGTCACCTGTGCAACATATTTCATCCAGCCAACAACTTGCTGCCCTCCCCAGACGAAACCTTCTAGTTGATTGTTTGACCAAGTAAGTCCATATACATAGGGAGAAGGACTGATTGCTCCATTGTCATGTCCACTGATGTGATCGTTTTGTGAGGAAAGCGATACCCATCCATCCCACGAAGATCCTCCTGGTGTAGTAGTAGTCTGTGTCACCCGGCCACAAGTACTATTGGCAAGCGATGGTGCACAAAAGCGCGCAAACCCCTGAATCGTATCTCCAATTCGTTTCGCCCCACATTGTCCCGAAAGCCCGTTAGGACACCCTGCATCAAAACGAAGCCATCCGAGATTATCAGACCATCCATACCCTGTCCATAAGCCGTCTGCCTGTTCGATCACCCCGTATGACACCTCGCTGCAAGAATTGGTATTTTGACACGAAAGCGACACCCAGCCAGCAGTACTCGACCAAAACCATCCGGTAATATTTTGTGTCGCCGCAGCTTCCGGCACCTGAAAGAGACGTGTTGCAGCAAAAGAAATGGTGACAAAGAGAAGTGCGGTAAGGAAAATCTTTCTTAGTGCCTTTTGTTTCTTTTTCATAATACAAACTATTGTCCACTGATAATGTGAGCTTTTTCCTCAACAGAAAAATCTGTATCCCCTGCTTCACTTGTAGTATTGACGACCTGTACTACCTCAGCTTTTTCTTCTTCAGTAAGTGGTGCTGTGTTTTTTGATGACTCCTCAAGTTGAGTAATAATAGTTGCCTTTTCTTCGTCGGAGAGTGTTGAAGATTTTTTTTGACGAAGAAGTAAAAAGAGTCCACCCGCAACAAGGAGAAGAACGACAAACGCCCCTAGGACATACTTTCCTTTATGAAAGTGCTGTTCAGAAACAGTAGGAGAAAGATCATATTGATTTGGTGCCATATTTTCCATGTGTTTTAGTATAACACCATTCACTTGAATAATACTTCTCTCTACTAGTAAACCTGTGGATAGAGTAATTTGACAAAATCAATAATAAGATGTAATACTAAGATAAACTATTTTGTAACTTAAAAACAACCCAGCTCTAAGGAGGAGCTTCGTATGAAACAGACTTCTATTGCCGCGCTTCTCTTTGGAGCGCTGCTGACCATGTTTACCTCGTGTTCTAAGAGTGCAGAGGATTTGCGTCCCCCGACGCCAATAGACACTGCTGACAAGCAAGCGCCTACCGTTCCGGCAAATCTTGCTGGTACTGTTGTTGCCACTACTTCGATTTCGCTTCATTGGAATCCATCGACTGATAACAAGGCGGTGACAGGATACATCCTGTACCGAGGAGATAGCGCTGTCGCTACCCTTGTGGGAACTGCCTATGTAGACAGTGGACTTATACCACAAACAGCGTACAGCTATCGAGTACTTGCTTACGATGCTGCAGGAAACCGTTCTGCCAAGAGTATCCCCGTAAGCATCACCACAGAAATGACAGCGCCGACTATCTTTGTGCCAACAATCACTACTGGGGAGTACTCCAGCGCTACAAAAACATCAATCGTTTTTCGTGGAAATGTTGACTTTGATGGTGGAGCGGCTATCATTGCACGATTCTTTGTGATTACATGGACCAATCCGATTACAGGAACTGCTCAGAAGGACAGCGTAGTGGTGTCCGAAGGAATATTTGAGTATGAAAAGACCGATATTCTTCCAGGACTTTCTTACCACTGCCGCGCAGGTGCTCTCAATAGTGCCGGAAGCGGCTACGGACAAACTGTCAGTGCCGCAACGGCAGGTTTTCATCCAGGGCAAGACCTTGGATATGGCATGGTAATTTACCCCTACAGCAATTACGATAGTGCAATAGCGGTATCAAAAACAGATCTTAATGTTAGTATCGGTTACGTGTGGGGAATATCGTCTGTCTATGTGACGGGGACCTCTCATGCGCTATTGGCAGGGAGAACTAACACTAGTGCTATCATTGTGCAGGATCAAGGAGCTCTTGCTGCGATTATGAGCCGTGCTTATACTGCCGGAAACAAAGTATGGCACCTTCCTTCAACAGAAGAGCTTTTGAAAATCAAAGAGCTTAAAAATGCCCTTCCAGTAGCTGGATCATTTTTTGGAGGACAACAAATCACTCCAAGCGGAGGAGTGTTTCCCAACGGATGTTATTGGGCATCTGTTCAAGGTGCTGGCCAAGGAATTGCTTATGGATTTGACTTTAGTAATGCAAGTATGAATCCTACAACCGACACAAAGACAGCAACATTTGGTGTTCGTGTTGTCACTTATGTGGGACTCTGACAAAGTAACTATTCCGCAAACGTCTATCTTAAAAGATAGGCGTTTTTTGTACCAAGTATTATATTTTTATTTCCTTGATACGTTCAATATAGTGAAGATATCTTTAAAAAATACACCTTATCACATGCTATAAAAACAAACCGCCCGAAAGGGCGGTTTGTTTTTATATCGTTTAGTTTGCGACAAATGGAAGCAATCCCATAAAGCGAGAGCGCTTTATGGCTTCCGCAAGCGAGCGCTGATTTTTGGCAGTGAGACCAGTGCGCTTCCGCGGAAGGATGCGACCATTTGGATTGAGAAACCGTTTAAGATTCTCTATATCCTTGTAGTCGACAAAACGAATATTATTTGAGTTAAAATAGTCTTGCTTCATAAAGTGATAGTTTAGAAGGGAATGTCTTCTAGGTTAATTTCTTCATCAGGGTATTCGATGGTATCCAAATCAGTAGGAGCATCTTTTTGCGACGTTTCAGCATCGCTGTTGCGCGCACCAACGAGAGCACCTGCACCCGTACCACCCGCTTTAGGGCCGAACTGGAAGTTTTCAAGGACGATTTCAGTGCGGTAATTTTTCTTTCCATCTTGCCCTTCCCAGCTACGGGTCTGCATACGCCCTTCGACATAGAGCGAAGAACCCTTCTTGCAGTACTGTGCGAGCGTTTCTGCTTGCCGACCAAAAGCAACCACATTATGGTATTCAGTTGCCTCCTTACGGGCTCCCGATTGGTCTTTCCAAACACGATTGGTCGCAATGCCAAGTTGTACTACTTTGGTACCAGTAGGGATTGCACGGAGCTCAGGATCGCGAGTGAGATTGCCGATCAAGAATACTTTGTTGAGATACATACGAGAAATAGATTAACTAATAGCGAGTGGGTACAGGCGCAGTATACACTTATTCACTCTCCTTTTCTTCTCCCTCTTCTACAGGAGCAGTCTCGACATCGCTTGCCACATCGGGGAGGAGTTCGTGGTCTTCCTTGAGATCATCGTCTCCTTCCCGAGCAGTCTCTTCAAGAGAACTATTACCTTCGTCTCCAGACGTAACTGCAGCCTCACGGCGTGCCTCAACTTTTGGCTTCTTAAAGATGACTTCATTGTGAAGACTAGTCTTAATGAGGAGGTAGCGTACTACATCGACTATCCCGTCGAGCGCCTTTTTGAGCGCTTCCATAGCTTCCGGTGATGATTCAAATTTCATCCAGCCAAAATATCCCTGACTGTACTTCATCTTTTTGCTTGCAATAGACTTCTCCATCGTGTAGGCAAGATCAATGAATTCGGGAATTCCTTCTGAGCGTACGACACCTTCGAGGTGAACGATGCACTCCTTGAGCGTATCAATCGCAGTGTCTACTTCAGTGTCGGGAATAGTAGGAGCAAGAAGATATCCAAGCTCGTATACACGAGTGTTTGTTTCTGACATACTTGTCGTATTTATTTGTTGATAAAAGGAGCCCGCTTCGGACCAATGCATCCCTTGCACTTTCGACAAAGGGACGGACGGGGGCTACAGGGCACATCCTACCCTACTTTTGATAGTTTGTAAAATAGGCACTCACAGCAAAAATGGAACGAAAGCTTCGGAAGGATTACCAGTATTTACCCAAGGTAAATATATTACTGGCCCAATCATTACTCCATTTCTCTCGCCTTCAAGAATAAATGGAAGGTGTCTCTCCTCGCCCTTACAAGAAAGCATTATTGTAACTTCTTTTGTGTTATGAGAAGTTGCCTCTTTAATTCCTGTAACAGGAACAAAGAGTCTCACATTTGCAGAAAAGTTTGATCCGATATCCCTGTAAATAACACAAATTTTTTACTAAGAAGATCTTCATAATTCATACTTTTACATAATTTGCCAGGAAATTAACAAATGCCAATACAATAGTCAAATAGTGAAAATTTCTTTTGTATTTTTGGTTAATTGATACTCTACATCTTGAAGCGAAATCATTTTTATTTCAGCTATTTTTTTTATTGTTTCTAGCACATATTGTGGCTCGCAACGTTTTCCCCGCCATGGTAATGGTGAAGCAAAAGGCGCATCAGTCTCCGGCAGGATGCGCTCCAATGGGACATGGCGCACTATTTCCTCGTATTCGGGAAAGATGGTGATGACTCCGGAAAAGGAAATATGAAATCCCAGCGCGAGGAAGCGGTCGGCAATCTCTTTTGTCCCAACAAAGAAATGCGCCGTACCGCGCATAGTCGGCCACCCCCTTTTCCATGCTTCCAATATATCGAGTGCATCTTCGTAAGCATCTGTGGTGCCCTGTGTTGGGCGGATGTGAAGCATGAGCGGCAGGTCAGTCTCTTTTGCCAGCGCAATCTGTGACTCAAAGAGTACTCGCTGCTCTTGTACATGCTCCCGTTCTTGCTCGCGAAAATAGTCGAGCCCACACTCGCCTATCGCAACTACCCGTGGCTGTTGTGCGAGCATCGTAAATGCATCTATAGAAAACGCTTGGTACCACTCTGTCGGATGCTGCCCCACAATCGCCCAGATACTCTTGTGCGCACCGGCAAGTGCTACAGCTTTGACACTGGTCTCCTCGTCTACGCCGACACACAGCGTACCGACACCTGCTGCCTCCATGCGCGCAATCACCTCTTCCCTATCGCCGTCAAACTGCGTGAGATTAAAATGTGAGTGAGTATCTATAATTTGCATAGTAAGTTCTAGTCGAGTCGCACGAAAAGCGGCGCATCAGGCTTTTTGTTGTCACGGATAAGTGAGAGAATACGCGCCGAAGTGTCAGGAAGGAACGGAGTAAGCGCATACGCCACCCCCGCAAGACGCTGGATGAGGTGAGTAATCATCTTCCTCCCTTTTGCTTCGTCTTCCTTGATAACAGCAAACGGCCTCGTCTGTGCGATTGTCTTGTCCATGTCGGCAATTTCTTCCCAAATGGCTGCAAGCGCTTTTTGTATGTCAAAAGATTCCATCAGCGGAGCGATGTGCGCGATGAGCACTGTCGATTTTTCTACAACAACTGGCTCGATATACTTCTCAGCAAGCGTCAAAATGCGGCTCGCGAGATTGCCAAGGCCGTTGGCGAGATTGGCATTGCAGGCTTCGCGAAAACGCTCGACAGCAAACGGGCTGTCTTCGAAGCTCGATACCTCTTTGAGGAGGAAGAGACGGAGGGCATCGGTGCCATACTCCTTGGCGATAACGAGCGGGTCGACAACATTGCCAAGTGTCTTACTCATACGCACACCGCCTTTTCCTGTGATAAAGCCGTTGACGATGATGCGACGCGAGGTCGGAAGTCCTGCAGCGATCAGCATCGCCTGCCAGATAATCCCCTGGAATCGCGTATTATCCTTGCCGCAATACTGTGTGGGAGTGCCCTGCACCCAAAAACGATCGAAAAGTTCCGACTGCTCTGGCCAACCCAGTGTGGAGATGTAGTTGGTGAGCGCATCAAACCATACATACATGACTTGTGTATCATCATCCGGCACAGCGACGCCCCAGGACATCTTGTCTGCCAGACGCGAGATAGAGAAATCCTCGAGTCCTCGCTCGATAAACGCTTTCATTTCATTGAAGCGAAACTCGGGCACGATCAGATCTGGTGTACGCTCGTACAGCGCCAGCAGCTCATTCTGCAATGCCGAGAGCTTGAAGAAATAATTTTTTTCGTCAATGAGTTCAAGCTCAAGCGTGGGGTGCAGCGGGCAGCGACCGTCGACAAGCTCCGAATCTGTCTTCTCGCTCTCACAGCCGACACAGTACTTGGCTTGATAATTTTTTTTGTAGATATAGCCGTTCTTGTCCACTCGTCGCCAAAACTCTTGCGCAGCGGCAACATGGTGTACATCGGTCGTCCGAACGAAATGCGCCTCTGGGTTGATACCAAATGCCGCAACCTGCTTCTTAAATGTTGCAAATCCCGCATCGACAAATGCCTGTGGCTCTACCCCTTGCTCGGTTGCCTTTTGGGCAATTTTTTGTCCGTGCTCATCGGTACCCGTGTTGAAAAATACGTCATATCCTTGCAACATTTTATATCGAGCAAGTGCATCAGCACGGATAAACTCAAGTGCATGCCCCATGTGAAGCGGTGCGTTGACGTACGGAAGCGTGGTCGTGATATAGAAAGGCGTGGCGGACATAGGTTAGTCGTTGGCAGTGATGGGGACGAGCTTGCGTTGTTCGACATCGCTCATGTATTCGAGGACGAACACTGCTACCGGAATGGCGATAATCGCTCCCCAAAATCCTGCAAGTGTAATCCCTATCAAAAAAGCGAGCAGAACAACAAGTGGTGGAATCCCTACTACATAACGAGAAATAACAGGAGAAAGAATATAATTCTCAATCTGTTGAATAATGACAAAATAGATAAGCACTTTGAGCGCCAACACAATACCACCATCAATAAGAGCAAAAAGAACTGCGGGAATAGTGGCAAAAATGATGCCAAAAGGAATCAGTTCAGCAATGCCGGTGATAAGACCGATGAGTAGTGCATAGCGCACATCCATCAACGCAAGCACAGTGAACGTAATCGCCCCTACAAGAAGTCCGAGCATGAGCTGTCCCTTGAACCACAGCCCGATCTTGCGCTGCGTGCGATGCCACAACCCGATCACATATAACTCGCTCTTTTTAGGAGTGAGGATACGGAGAAATGTTTCGATTCCTTTTTCTTGTATCGAAAGATAAAACGACATAACCACTACCAAAATAAGGTCGAGCAAACTGCCAAAGATCGAACCGATAACCGACAGTGCACCTTGTGAGAGTACCGATGCCGCCTTTTGAATATTCCCGATAAACTCCGATGCAGAAGCATTGCTTGCGATATTTGAGACGAAGTCAGTCGCCCCCGCAATAGACTTGCTATCTATTGCAGACGTTGCTGGCAGATAGTCGGACAAGAGCGTAAACATATCAGAGAGCTCACGCACCACAATCGGGACGAACGTGTAGAAAAGGAAGAAAAAGAGCGTAATCGTCACCGCAAAAATCACCGGTACTGCCAGAAGCCGGCTAATATTGTATGAAGCAAATTGCTGCACACCTGCCTCTACAAAGGAAGCGATCACAATCGCCACCAGTACCAGCAGGACGATATGCGTCACCTTGATAAGGAGATAGGTACCGATCACTAAAAGGATGACACGGATGATGGAGTCGGTGCTGATACGCACGGGAGTGGTCATACCCCGATAGTAGCATCGCCTACCCTACAGTGACAAGCGCTTGAGCGCCCCCTTAGGCAAGTCAGCTTTTGAAAACGGCCCGACAAGCACTAACGTCGAGCGTTCGGGAGAAAAGAGCGCCTGTGCGACGCGCTGGATATCCTTGACCGAGACCTTCTGAATCTCGGCAATGAGTTGCTCCGGCGTCTGCAATTTCTGTCGAAGCACCATTTGCACACCATAAAAAGACGCTACTTCATCGGAGAGTTCCAGTCCCATACGCAGTGTCCCAATGGCATACTCCTTTGCTTTGGCAAGCTCCTTTGGAGAGACGGGCAAAGCCTTGCACTGGCGACACTCTTCGACGATCCGTTCAACAATCGCCCCGAGGCGTGTTTTGTCTATACCGGCAGCGATGACAAAAACCCCGTGATCTTCGTAACTCTCCTGATGCGCGTAGACATAGTAGGCAGCGCCAAGTTCCTCGCGAAGCGCCAGCGACAGGCGTGAACTCATCCCGCGTCCGAGAATAGTCGAAAGCAGGCGTACCGCAGTAAGGTCTTTGTGCCCACGACCATACGAGCGAAGTCCGAGAATAACATGCGCCTGATCGGTCGGCTTGGTACGGACGACATACTGCGCAGCGCGCTGCTGCTCCTGCACAGACGCTTTTTTGCTGCGTGCTCGGCGAGGTGTCTGCGCGAACTGCGTAGCGGCAAGCTTCTTTGCCATCGCCGGCGTCACCTTGCCCGAAAAGAGTACAACAGTATTTTCTCCGCCATAAAATTGGCGCACATATTTTTGAAAATCTTTCTGTGAAAAAGATTTGACGGTACGCGGCGTCCCAAGAATTGAGCGCCCCGCAGCATGATTGGGATAGAGGGCATCATAGAGAAGCTCATCAGCCTTTTGCTGCGGCATATCCTCATACATATTGATTTCTTCGAGAATGACCCCTTTCTCTTTTTGTATTTCCTGCTCAGGAAATGTCGAATGGTGATAAATATCGCTGAGGAGATCGACAAAGGTCGCTACATGCGACGGATTACCTTTGATGTAGTAACCGGTATATTCGCGGCTAGTAAATGCATTGGTGACTGCACCGAGCGATTCGATCTCTTCAATGAGCACCTTTGCCGAAGGGCGACGCGTGGTGCCCTTGAAACACATATGCTCCAGAAAATGCGACAGCCCATTTTGCTCCGGCTTCTCGTACGAAGAACCCACGCCGACAAGTACCAGAACAGTCGTTGTTGTCGCACGGGCGTCTGGTACGACTGCGATACGGAGTTTGTTGGAAAAAGTATGCGTAAAAAGAGATGTCATAGGAAAAGAGTATACTATTGTAATTTTTCTGCGAGAAATGCTCCGAGATCGGCAAGTGAGATACGCTGTTGTGTACCGCTATCACGATCACGAACAGTCACTGTGTCGACAAGCTCCGGTATCTCTCCGAGCGTATCAAAGTCAATGACAATACAGTACGGGGTACCGATTTCATCTTGACGGCGATAGCGCTTGCCGATATTGCCGTTGTCATCGTAAGCAATCGCGCTGAAGCGTGATTTGAGTACAGCAAACACTTCCTGTGCTTTTGCTACAAGTTCTGGTTTGTTTTTGAGAAGCGGTGAGACGCAGGCCTTTATCGGAGCCACTGTAGGAGCAAACTGCAGATAGGTACGCTTATTTTCTCCCTCACCGTCTTCACGGTAAGCATCAGAGAGCACAGCAAGCACGAGACGCTCGACACCAAATGTCGGCTCTATGCAATGCGGCACAATACGTTCTTTTGTCTCTTCGTCAAAATAAGAGAGGTCGGCACCAGAGGCAGTCGCGTGCGCAGCGAGATCATAATCGGTACGGTACGCCAATCCCAACAATTCTTTCTGCCCAAAAGGAAAATCATACTCGGTATCAACAGAACGCTTGGAATAGTGTGCGCGATCTTCTGCGGGTACATCAATCTTGTGAACATTTGCAGAAGAGAGCCCGAGCACAGAGAGAAATCGCAACTGTTCGTCGTAGAGCGCATCAAATGTCTGTGCAGCCGCTCCTTCATCGCGCGGATCAACGAAGTACTCTATTTCCATCTGCTCGAATTCGCGCGAGCGGAACACAAAATCGCGCGGCGCAATCTCATTACGAAACGCCTTACCGATCTGCGCCAGACCAAACGGCAGCTTTGGATGGTACGTATCGAGAATGTTTTTGAAATTGACAAACATCCCTTGCGCTGTCTCAGGGCGAAGGTATGACATCGCATCTTCGCTCTCCACCGCACCGATAGAAGTCTTGAACATCATGTTGAACTGTCGTGCTGGTCCAAAGGTGCCCTTCTCATCGCACACAGGGCAGACGCTCGTATCGATCTGATCTTCGCGAAATCGCGCCTTGCATTTTGAACATTCCACCAGCGGATCATTGAAGCCAGCGACATGCCCGCTCGCTTTCCACACTGCCTGATTCATCAGAATTGCCGCATCGACCGCGTACATATCATTGCGTCCATCGACAAACTGCTTCCACCAGAGATTTTTGATGTTGTTTTTAAGCGCAACACCGAGAGGACCATAATCCCACGTGCCTGCGAGTCCGCCATAGATTTCGGATCCCTGGAAAATAAACCCGCGGCGCTTGCACAAACTCACCAATTGTTCCATCGTTACTGACATAGTCTCTATGTTATAGCCTGTAATCCTTTACTTTACAAATGTGTTATCGCTGAACATTTTCATCCCCGTAATCATAAAGAGGGTCGGTCGAAAGATAGGTCGTTAGTGCTGATCGCGTACCAGAAAGCGGTACTCCTGCGTTGGCATCTGTGGCACGTACTACTGTCTCTGATAACAACGTTACCGGATTGCCTGCTTGTGCTTCAGTAGGACGAGCACGCACCTGGAAAGAAACAGTCCGAGAAACAGGTACTTCTGTTGCGGCAGGAAGCGAACCAATATTCCATTGGATTTCTCTACTGTCTTGATTATAGGTGAGCGATTCTGTTTGTGGAGAAATTACCCCTGCCCAAGTGATATCTGTAGGAAGTGTGGCTGTCGCTACCACTACTGTCTGTGGATTTTCTCCTGGACGAACTGTCCACGACAATGTGTATGATGTCTCTTGGTTTACCTTTGGAGGATACGGGCCTGTATTTTGGAAAGGGCCAATAGAATAGAATGCCTGTGATGCAAATTGAATACGCGAAGCAAATCGCACCAACAGTTCATCAAGATTGGTAATTGATTTTATTTCATTTTGACCATTTGCGACTGTCCCTTTGACTGAAAAGGCAAACTTTATATCCTTACGGGAAAATGCGTTTTTTGTCGAAAGCGAGAATGGAAGTGTCCCGCTCTCTCCTGGGTCAATAGTGGCAAGTGCTGGATCAGATGTCGCTGTCCATGTCAGCATGCGCAGCAACTCATCTCGGTATCCACTGGAGGCTTGTAATGACCCTACATCAATATCATCTCCTTCGAGTGCGAGCGTAAATGTCGGCAGAGTGATTGGTACCCCTGTCGTATTTTGCCACGTAATGAATCCATTGATCTTGCTCCCGATAGGAAGCGACACCACTGAACTGTCTCCAACACCTCCTTCTACTGAAATATCGGCAGCAATAAACGGCTGTTCAATAAGAATCGTATGAAGTGCAGAATTATAAGATACTGCGAGACGACTATCAGTCTCTGATGTCGGTGTCCCGAGATAAATACGAAACGCCTTCTCATCCCCTTCAAGTCCGCTCACTTTTCCCCGAAGTGAAATGATATGCTCTGCCCCTCGCTCTAGCTGCCCAAGCGACCACACGTTGTCACCCATGCTTGGTGCTGGATCTGCAGAGAGAAACGTATACCCGCGCGGATATTCGACACGCACCAACGTATTTGCAGGGGGTTCATCGCCAGAAAAAAGACTTCGAATAGTCATAGTAAATGGCTGTTCGGCGGCAACGACTGATGGACCGTGAACTGTTAGCGCAATAGGGCTTGTACTAATCAGTACCGAAAAATTTCCTTTTTTTTCAAACGTCGCTGTTGCTCCAGCAAGCTGATATGAGAGTGTCGCGGTAAGATCGCGTGATGTTCCTTGTTCGCCATAGAGGATCGCAGAAAACCCCACACTCACCGTCTTGCCAGAGCCGACAGTCCCTAGCTGTTCTGTTAGTCTTGTCACCTCATTCCCAGCACCATCAACAACACCTTTGGGATACTCCAGTGTCAGTGTTGCATTGATAAGGTCGGAAGAATTCCGATTGGAGATTTCTATCTGTACCGGCAGCTCTTCACCACCAGCAGTAAAGGAGTTGCCGAGAATATTAAGATCGACGTTTTTACTCGAGAGCGTTATTGCGCCACGAAAAAAAGAGAAAGCGGCAAGTCCAAGCGCTACCAAAAAGAAGAGAACTGCCACTACCAAAAATCTTTTGTACCCTTTTGTCGCAAGTACATGTCTGTGTTTCTCTTCAGGAAGCTCTGTTTCTCCCCATTTTGACTCGACGTTGTGACGTATCGGACGAAGAATCCCGTAGGTGCGTTTTGGAAGCGCCTCAGGATTGCGTGTGTAGAGACGCTTCTGTAATTCTTCGATATGGTCAATTTCTTCTGGCATGCATAGGTAGTATATAAAAGGTGACTCTCTTTGATGACCACATTGGTCTCCCTAATGAGAGCCATGCGCGTAGCATCATCGATACACCGCACTGCTTCGGCGAGTGGTAATGTAAATAACTGCTGTTGTGCTGGAGAGACTGTCCCGTATCCGAGCAGTACCATCGCTTTCCACAGCAGTATCGTGTCAAACGATCGTACATCTATTTCTTCTGAGAGTGAAAGCATCTGCACCGCTTCACGAAAATGGGCAAAGAGTGCACCATGCGCCTCCTCTCCTTGGCAAAAACGATCGATGATACCGAGCGCGCGCACAAATGCTCGTCCACGCTCACCAGAAGGTTTGCCGATAAATGGGTTGTATTCCTCGCGTGCACTTGTCAGCCGCCACACCTCTTTTCCTCGTACCAAATCAGCAGCAATGAGTGAGTAGTCTGTTGTGTGCATCGCGAGCTTCGCTCCAGCTTTGCGCACTCCTTGCACCGTCGCCACCACGAGACCAAACGACTCAGTAAAGAGCCACAACCGAAGATTTGCTTCACCGTTCGGCGCACTCTTTACGACAAACGCATTAGTATGATGAATCGCGTGCATATCTCATCTACACTGCCTTATCTTCATCATTTTGTTTCATGAAAAAGTCTTTTATCTTTTGTCGCCAATTTTTATGTTTCTTAAATTCTGGAATTGTCTTGAGATTATCTTTTCCATTCAATGAAGTTCTTTTCCTGTTCCATTTTTCTATTTCTAGAAGTAAGCTTCTTGTCTTTCTGTTTACTTGCTGAGGTGACATTGACTTGATTGGATCATCTATTTTGCGACGACTTACACGAGGAATAATTTCTTTTATAACATTAGAAAATTCCTCTTCTTTTTTAGATTTTTTACCAACACGCCACATTGTGGGCTTACGCGCAGGACGATTATCTGTAACCTCATCATTAGTATAAATTGATGCAGTACCATCTCCTTCACGATACTTGAGCTCATGAGTTAGCTGCTCAACCCTTTTCTTGTCGTGCTCATAAGCACGAGTACTATCTTCTATTTCCATTTTATCTTCACGAGTATAATAATCCTTGATATCACTTTCCTCAACAGATTCGATCGCTTCTTCAGCAAGATCTGTTTCAGGAATTTCTTCAAGAGGAACAAATCCTCTTCCTGTTCGTTTCCTTTTATTGACATCATTTTTATTGATGCGTATATCATCCTCACGATCTTTATCAAACGAATTTTCTTGAATGAATTTTTCCATGGTATCAATTATACCACTATTGACAAACACTAAAAAATGAGTACAGTGTTTATAAATCAAAACTTTTACATCATGACATTAGGAGATACCGCTCATCCACTAGGTGCTAGAAAGAAGTTTTTCGCTTCTTCAGATGAAGATGGTGCATGCACAGTTGTTATCAAGGTATATTGCCGATTTTCATTTTTCTTCCCACTAAAAAGAATTCGTAAAGAGGTGAGAAAAGAGTTCGAGGAGTATTTTGAGTTGAAACAATCTCGCTTTGAACTTCCTCTCGACACAACCGTAGCAGTACTGTTTATCAAAACAGATGTGCCGTGGCTAATCTATGCTGAAGTGTTGATACCAAAGAATGGCGTTGCAACAAGGAATACAGAAATGATTGCACGAAAACTCAAAAGTATTTTAGAAAAACAATTCTTTACCGAACTTGTCACCGTCAACGTAGAAACAGCCAGTGGTACAAAAATAATTCTCTAGTAGAACAATGTTCTTTTGTCCAAAAATCCGCCCTATCGGCGGATTTTTATTTGATTATTTCCTCTAGCAACTCAGGAAACTCGTCGGTGCCCATATCGCCGAGCGTGAAATGACCCTTATTCTCAAACTTTCTTACAACATATTCTTTGAGAGTTTGTTCGAGAATTTCTACTGTTTTGAGTATTGGACTTTCATCGTCACTCGAAATAAAGATACTGACACTATTTGCTCTATCGCTCAACAACAAATCGATTTCAAAATCAAAGAAATCACTGACGCTTTCTCGTTCTTCGTGATTAGGATCTATCCATGGTGCAACCAACATCACTTTTCCTACCATTATTGTATGCTCAGACAACCACCGCACAAGAAACCCTGCTCCACAACTATGCCCGACAAGGATAGTGTCTTTGTCAATATGAAACTGTTCAAAGACCGCTTTCCAATTTTGATAGTTAGGCCTATACGGCTCGGGCATTTCGGGAACATTTGTCGTAATCCCTTTTATTTCAAGCTGTTCCTTTATCCATGGCAGCCAATGCTGTTGCGAGCAGAGCGGATAATGCTCGTACTCATCTCTGCTCGGCATGCCGTGGATGATAATCGCGGTTTTCATATTATCCAATCGATACCTCCTCTCCCTCAATGAGGAGCTTATTTGCACCTACGGTCTTTTGTAATTCCTTACCAAATTTCTCTACGATTTCTTGTGCAGAAGCAGGAAGTGTAAGTGTAATCTCATCTTGCGGCTGCAAACCCTTTTCTTTGCGGAGATCTTGAATGGTACGCACGAGCTCGCGATAATCGCCTTCGAGTTTGAGCTCTGGGGTGATGTCGGTATCGAGCATTGTCTCCTCTCCTGCGACGACCGCTTTCACATTGAGCTCTTCCATAACGAGCTCGTCGTATTCATCTCCTAGGTTCCACTCTTTTGCAACAAGTTTTGCAAGAGGTTGGCGCACAGCGATACCCGCTTTCTTTCGAAGCGCATTTCCCTCGGCACAGATGTCACGTACAGTTTGCATATTTCCAATCACCTCACCTGCGAATCGGGTATCCGATTTGGGCCACACGCTCAAATGCACACTTTCTTCATCCCCGTCAATCTTGAGCTTCTGCCACATGTCTTCTGCAAAGAATGGTGCAAACGGTGCAAGGAGTTGTGCGACTGTTTTGAGTACAACATACAGCGTGCGTTTTGCATTCATATCCTCATCCTTGAGTCGATCACGACTACGGCGCAGATACCACGTCGAGAGATCATCACAAAATTCCCGGATTGTGCGCGTCGGCGTAAATAGATCGTAGACATCGAGCCCCTTTGTTACCGTTTCAATAGTTTGATTGAGTCGCGCCATGATCCACTGGTCGAGTACATGCGTACTCTCTGTGCTCTTCCCCTCAAGCGAAGTATCACGATAGAGGTCATAAAAAGAATGTATATTGCCGAGCAGATTGAACACCTTGTTGTTGATTTCTGCGATAGATTTCTCATCGTAATTCTTGCTCTCTCCAGACTGATTGACCGAGTACATCCAGTACCGGATAGCGTCGACGCCAAATTTCTCTATCTGTTCAAATGGCTCGACGATATTGCCGACAGACTTACTCATTTTCTTGCCATCCTTGTCTAAGAGGTGCCCGAGACAGATCACGTTCTTGTACGGCGCGCCGCGCCCCATGAGTACTCCGACTGCAAGCAGCGTATAAAACCACCCGCGCGTCTGATCGATTGCCTCGCTGATGAAATCTGCAGGGTATGGCAAGTCATCTGCGTGCTCGAATGGATAGTGATCTTGCGCAAACGGCATCGAGCCAGAGTCGAGCCACACATCCATCACCTCTTTCACGCGGCGATACTCCTTACCGTCTTTTTCGAGTACCACCTCATCGATATATGGACGATGTAGATCGAGCTCGTACTGCTCGTTGTGCGGAAGCGGGATGAAGTCGATCTGGCGGACTTCAGCATTATCGAAATTGCGGTAGTCACGGGTTGTTTCAAACAGCGTGTCGTATGCGAACCCGTGCGCGACAAGCTCCATCGCGCGCGACGGTCCTCCATGCGTTACGACCAAGATGCGTTTGCCCTGATAGTTCCGCTCGAGCTCATAGAGGAACGCTCCTGTGCGTGTAAATACGTCGGCGTATGACTCGCCATCGACAGTCTTGAATTGGTAGCGATCTGCTGCCTTGTTTCTCACTTTGAAATAGTCGTCCATCAGCTTGCTGTCATACTCGCTGCCGACATTCCACTCTCCAATGCGCTCGTCAGTGACGATATCGGCAATACCCAGCGTCTGCGCGATGATGCGCGCTGTCTCTTGGGTGCGAACAAACGGAGAGCTAATGATTATATCAATCTTACCCTTGAGAGCTTCGGCATTTGCGCGTACCTGTTCCTTGCCTTTTTCGGTGAGTGCATCGTTTGCCCCTGGCATGCAGCTCCATATCTCCTCGAGATTATGTACGGCTTCTCCGTGCCGGATAGCGTAGTACGTATTGCCGGATGTTGTGGCATACCGCTTGAGCGTGTCGACAGAATCGACAACCATGCGCTCTCCCGCATCATTCGCCCAGATCGGCAGCGGTGTGCCCCAGTACCGCTCGCGCGAGATTGCCCAGTCCTTGTCTCCACGGAGCCACTCGCCGAAGCGGCCGTCCTTGATATGCGCCGGCTCCCAGTGTACCTTCTCATTTTCTGCGATGAGTTCTTTGCGCAGCTCTTCCATGCGGAAGTACCAGCTGTCGCGCGCGTAGTAGATGAGTGGCGTCTTGCATCGCCAACAGTGCGGATATGAGTGCTCGTACTTTTCTTTTTTGAACAAGAGTCCGCGGTGCGCGAGATCTTTGATGATGTCTACTGCAACTTCTTCGTCTTTTACAAATCGTCCTTCCAGAAAGTCGATGCCCGCGATGAAATGCCCTGCTTCATCTACAGTGTGCACTTTTGGCAGATTGTTTTTTGTCGCGAGCGCGAAGTCGTCTGCTCCATACATCGGCGCGATATGCACGATTCCTGTACCATCGGTGGTCGTCACAAAGTCTGCTACTTGTACTTTGTACGATGCTCCAGAGGCAAGCTGCGGCACCGCATAAAGGGGCCGATACTCCATCTCTGCCATTTCACTCCCTTTGTGCTCCGCGAGTATTTCATATTCTCCAGAAAGGAGTGCGAGACGATCTTTTGCAATCACCACTATCTCTTGCCCCACTTTCGCCTCAACGTATGTAATGTCGCCTCCCACTGCAAGTGCAACGTTTCCAGGAAGCGTCCACGGCGTCGTTGTCCATGCGACAAAATAGGCATTGCCGAAACCAACAATCGGAAACTTCGCGTACACGCTCAAATCCTTGTCATCCTGATATTCTTGTGCGAGTTCGTGGCTGGCAAGCGTAGTACCACATCGCGCGCACCATGGCACGATCTTGTAGTCTTTGTAGAGCAACCCCTTTTTGTCTACCTCTGCAACGATATTCCACACGCTCTCCATGTACGAAGGGTCGAATGTATAGTACGCATGATCCTTGTCCACCCAGTACCCTATACGGTCGGTAAAGAACTCCCAGTCTTTGATATAGGTGAAGACTGAGTCCTTGCACTCTTTGTTGAATGCTTTGATGCCGTACTTCTCGATATCCTTTTTAGAGGTAAGTCCGAGCTTCTTTTCGATCTGGAGCTCCACCGGCAAGCCATGTGTGTCCCACCCAGCACGGCGAGCAACAGAAAATCCCTGCATCGTCTTATATCGAGGAATCACATCCTTGAAAGCACGAGCTTCGAGATGATGCAGTGCGGGCTTGGCATTGGCAGTCGGTGGTCCTTCAAAAAAGACAAACTCCTTACCGCCCTTATTTTTCTCAAGTGATTTTTTGAAAATACTCTTCTCTTTCCAAAAGTCTAAAACCGCTTCTTCTCGAAACACTGCGTTTGATTTTTGATTGTTGGATGCTGGATTTGACATATTAAGTAATTAGGGTAGTATTTCCAAAAATAAATCTTTTAATATGAGAAGTAAAGAAGAAATCGAGAAACTCTCTCCGATCGAAGCATACAATCTTGCTGTTCAGGATTGTGCAGACAGTGCTGAAATAATCTGTACCGGTGACCGTGCAACCATGGGATACCAAAATGTTTCACCGAGGGATATACAGTTCTTTGATGTCGATCCACAAACAATTTTGAAAAACAAAATTTCTCAGTAAATTAAAACCCGCCCACAGAAATAATACTTTAAAAGAATTATTTCCAAGGGCGGGCTTTTTTATTTCAGCACGCGGTACCACCTTAGTTTTTACTCATTGACTGCTGTATCGGGCGTACCCGCCGAGGTCTACTCCCTTTCGGATTCTTCTCGGAGCTCAGAGGTGATAGCCTCATCATCGCCCTTGTATCCTAGCACAATTTTTCCTTAGTGGATATCGACCTTCTTACGATCTTCTTCTACCATCGCGACGAGACGCTCCACGAGCTTTTTGGGATCACTGTCGTAGATGATGCGGTCTCCCTGGCGATTGCCTTTTGCCACCATATCCTTGATCTGTTCTGCCATCGTCCACGGGCCCTCGAGTACGCCGATCGGCTTGTTGTCTTCAAAGGCGATAGTGAACTCGTGTATCGTACCGATACGGCCGCATCCGATAAGAAGCGCTTCACAGCTGCGGGTAAAGAGGAGGTCGCGTCCAGGGAAGCCGAACCCTGTATAAATAATGAGATCGGTGTAATCGAGTGGAAGGTGATACCCTTCGATGTGCTCTTTGGGGCTTGCTGCAGGAGAAAGTCCGATGACAACGCCACGCTCTTCTTTTGCCCCCATAGATGCCCATAGCGGGAAACCGGTCGTTGCTCCTGTCACCAGAATACCGCCTTGCCGGATCACCTCTGCACCGAGCGCCTTTGCCATGTCGAGCGCATTGAGCCCGCAGTGTCCTGTCTCTGCCGCACCGGAGACACCGATTTTGATTCGGACATGCCCGTGCTTGTCGTCATTTTCGAGCGGACCGTTGTAGCAGATGAATTTATCGCTTGTCTTGGTAAGTGCCATGATGAAAAAAATTAATTGCAGTCCAATTCTACCACATCACCCTCTTTGGGGGCCGATGCATACACGCCGAGATAATCCCGCAGTCGCTGGGCAAGAAACATTGAACTCTTTGGTTCCCCCATTGCAACAAATACCTGCTTCACATGATCAGCAATCTGCTCCACAAACGCAATAAGGTGATCAGAATCTTTATGGCCTGAATAGCCGTCGATAAAGACAACATTTGCCTTCACGGGAATATCTTGCCCGTTAATACGCACGTGTTTCTCGCCATCCTGAATAAGTCGCCCAAGCGTGCCCTGCGATTGGTATCCGGTGAGAAGAAGGGTATTTTTTTCATGCGGGAGATAGTGCGCCTCGTGGTGCAGCACTCGTCCGCCATTGCTCATGCCGCTGCCGGCGATAACAATCTTGGGATCGGGAGCATTGAGGATCTCCTTTGACTCTTCGGTGAGCAGTGTCGACTTGAGTCCAGGGAAGCTAAAGATGTCCTGTCCCGCCTTGATAATGTTTTGTGCGAAGGCATTGTAGTAGCGAGAATACTGATGATACACCTTGGTAAGACGGATGCCGAGCGGAGAGTCAAAAAATATCGGCATCTGAGGGATGCGGTCATTTTCTACCAGTTGGTCAATCTCAAAAAGGAGTTCCTGGCTGCGTTCCAGCGAAAAGGTCGGGATGACAAGTGTTCCCTTCTTTTTAAAATTATCTTCAATGACGGCTTCGAGCTTGGTACGGCGCTCGTTGCGATCAACATGATTGCGGTCACCATAGACACTCTCCATTAGGAGATAATCAATGCCAGAAATAGTCTCTGTATCATTGAGCAGTGGAGACGGACTGTTACCAAGGTCGCCGGTGAAGAGAATCTTTTTGCCATTGTAGAGCAGCTCCAGCATACCAGAGCCGAGGATGTGCCCTGCGTCGAGATAGCGAAAGGTGCATGCATCTATAGCAATCTTGTCATGGTATTCGACGGTCTTCCAATTGTGGAATACTTTTTCCAGAATTGCGGGACTGTAGATTTTACCCAAGTCTTCATTGTCGGAATGAGAGAGAATATTGGCAGTGTCTTCGAGCATCAGCTGTGCGATATCCTTGGTCGGCGTCGTTGAATAAATGGTGCCTTTGAATCCATCGTAAACGAGTTTCGGGATACGTCCGATGTGATCAATATGTGCGTGAGTAATAAAGAGAACATCGACAGTAGATGGATCGTACGGAAATGGTTCCCAGTTTTTATCATCAGCGAGCGCAGTTCCCTGAGAAAGTCCGCAGTCGATCAAGTATCGCTTGCCGCCATCTGAATCGGGAACTTCAAGGAGGAAGTTTGCGCCGGTCACACTCCCTGTGCCTCCAGCAAACATTAGCTTCAATACGTGGCCACTACTCATTGTCTTTCATTGTACCGTTTTTTTACCCCAACACAAAAGAATACCTGCAGCTGCACCGATAGCATCAGCAGCAAGGTCTCCGAGAGAATCAGGAATGGTCGCGAGGTGTGTGCCAGTAATACCTTGGACAATGTACTCATATACTTCCCAAAGAAGACCAACAAAAAGAGATGTGAGAAATAGCATACTTACTGTTCTCATTCCCTCTTTGGAGCAATAACGAAAGAATGACCAGAGCAAAGCACATGCAACAAATATTCCCCCGAGCATGTGCATTCCTTTATCAAAAAAGGAAATGTGATCGTACCATCCATACCAATTAGCAAACACATTCAGAATAAAAAGGAGCGCGCCGACCAATCCTGCCAAAAGAAGCGCGCGATGATATTTCATATTGTGGAAGTATAGCAAAATAGTCAGCGCCCCGCCGTACAAAGATACGGCGGGGCGCTGACTTACGGCTATTTAGAAAATAGTAGCCTTAGCACTTGGCTAAGTGGGATGTCTAGAACCGGTCAATGCTTCATAAAAATATGCTGCAATGACCTGTTCACATCGACGCCCCGTACGTTGCACGTTCTAAGTACTATTTTCAAATAGCCGTACCTTCAGTATACGCATCACACTGCTACAGACAAGATGGACAGCGCATAAATGTGATGTCCAAGGAGCGCACCGAGAGAGTTACATCAAATCGTCCGAAAAAATAAACTTTGTGTCAACTTTTTCCCAGTCGACAATCTCGTCTGACTTGAAAAAACGGTTGATTTCAGCCTCTCCATTTTCTTTTGAGTCAGAGGCATGTACAACATTGCTCTGCATCGAGAGCGAAAAATCTCCGCGAATTGTTCCTGCATCTGCTTCAAATCCTTTTGTGGGTCCAACGATGATACGGATACTATCAACAGCCTTTAATCCTGCGACCGCCATAACAATTACGGGAGAAGACATCATAAATTTCTGGATCCGTGGGAAAAACGGTTTATCTGCGATGTGTGCGTAGTGGCTTTTGACGAGCGCTTCTTCGAGATGTATCATTTTCATTCCGATAATCTTAAGTCCTTTTCGTTCAAATCGAGTAATAATTTCCCCTACCAAGGAACGCTGGAGCGCATCTGGCTTGATAATAATAAGACTTCGCTCTTCTGTTTCGTGAATCATACCGGGACATCATAGCGAGAAATAAAAAAAGCTGCAATCTGCAGCTTTAAAGATGTTTTTCTGATGAAATCTCTCATTGTTGACAGTAAATACTGTTAATCAGATCGTCTGATCGGTAAAAAATCGTAACGTTCTTCTTTTTGAAAAG
Organism: Candidatus Nomurabacteria bacterium; assembly: GCA_020845875.1. Lineage (GTDB taxonomy): Bacteria > Patescibacteriota > Minisyncoccia > Phycocordibacterales > UBA9973 > UBA4124. The sequence goes on along the minus strand of JADLEY010000023.1, from coordinate 4,697 downwards.
CTCGTGCTGAAACACCGATTTTGAATCTTCTTTCCATCCCTCCAAAAAATAGGGAGACCAGTGCTTTGTATTGTCAGCAAACAATTCTTCGTAAAATTGATTTGCGACAGAGAGCGGCGTCTTTCTCCGCAAAAGGGTATCCCAAAGAGAATGTTTTGCGTGAAGTGCATGAAAGAGGTGTTCAAAGGGAGTTTGATCAAACACTGACATTCTCAAAGAGAGGCGCTGTATCGCCCGATCTATACGAGGGATATCCTTTTCGCCCGACGGACCGCACACCATCGTGATATCGTCAGACATTTTCAGAAGTATGCGTCTGCCGATAACAACTGATCGACGGATTACTTCTTCAGAAGTAATCTTTTCTGTCGAAAGATCAGCGAGCCCAATCACCTGTTGGATATCATAATCATTCCAATAATTTTTCGTTTCAAAGATTCCTTTGTGTCTAAGAGCCATAAGTAACTGATTTGTTTGGAAAAATCATATCACATTTTTTCTGGCACGTCTATACCAAGAAGAAAAAGTCCTTTGGTGAGTGTCTGACGCACCGCAGCAACTACTGCGAGGCGATACGCAGTAGCAGCAGTATCATCATCGATAATCTTCCCCTGCCCGTACCATGAGTTGAAGTTTTGGGCGAGTTCCAAGAGATAGGAGACAAGGTGGTGCGGCGCCCACTCCTGCTGCGCTACTGTCACTGTCTCTGGAAAGCGTGCAATGAGACGCTCAAGCAATTCAGTACCAGGGATAGGATGAGTGATGCTTGGCGCGGCATCTCCTGCTTTTGCAAGAAGCGATGCCGCGCGCACTGCCGTGTACTGCAGATACGGTCCGCTATCCCCGACAAACGAGAGCGACGTATCAGGATCGAAGTCGATGTTTTTGCCTGCCTGTGCGCGCAGGATAGCTACCTTGAGTGCTGCGATACCCACCTGCTGCGCTGCGAGCGGTGCGATGTCGGGATTTTTTTCTTTCACTTCCTCAATGACCGCATCAAGTACCTCACTCGCAAGCGGCACGCCGCCGAGACGCGAAGACATCTTCTGCCCTTTGAAGGTCATGCGCCCATGGAAACGGTGCAGACTCTTCTCATCCCACTCCGGTACAATCTTCTTTGCTGCATCGAGCACAACCGCGAAGTGCGACGCCTGCTGCGCGTCGGTGACAAAGAGCGAGAGATCGGGGTGGTACTGCTCAAACTTGAGGTCGAGGAGCCCGATATCTTTGGCTTCGTAGGTCGGATTGCCCTGGCTATTGATAAAGACTGCCGTATGGAGCTTCTCGCTTTCGGGCACATAGACGATGGTGCCCTCGCTCTCTACAAAAACGCTCGGGGTGTGCTCGCGCACGATGCGCGCACCGATGATTCCCGCTTCGCTCTCGTAAATGTATGCATCGAAGTGGGAGCCAAGCCGCGCGACTACCTGCTCAAAATAGGAGATGTTGAACTTCTTGCAGACTTGGAAGAGCGTCCATTCGTCCGAGGACTTACCGGCATAGAGATGGTCAGCGATGTGCCTTACGCGCGTATGGATACCTTCGTCTTCTTCGTAGCGCTTCACTCCTTCGACATATGCATCGCCGAGCACTGCGACATCGGTCGGTACATACTGCGCGCCGTACTTTTCGAGGAGAACAAAAACCGCCTTTGCGACACCAAGCGAAATATCGGAGGGAAAAGAGAGCGTCGTCACCTGTGCCCCTGAGGCACGCGCGAGGCGCACCATGCTCTCGCCCACCGCATTGTTCATAAGATGTCCGATATGAAAAGGTTTGAAGAGGTTGGGAGAAGAATGCTCGATGAGAATGCGCTTGTCCTGCCAGAGTATCGTATCACCCCACCCTTCCTTGGTAGCATCAGCAAGTCCAGCAATAAAGACACTGCGCTCAAGCGTAAAATTGATAAATCCAGGACCGGCGACATCGATGCACTCCACAGTGCTGTCTTTATGTGCAGTAAGATACGTAACAAGCGTATCTGCTACCTCATGCGGACTTTTGTTGAGTTGCTTAGCAGCTACCAGCGCCACATTGGTTGCAAAATCACCATGCGACATGTCCTTTGGATGCTCTACTACAAACAGCACGCCAGAGATACTGTACTCTGTGGAGAGCGCATCTACTACCCATTGCGCCACAAGATCTTTCATAATTGGAAGTATACACAAATTAAAAAAGGTCGTCTTCCAGACCTTTTTTGTTTTCTACAAGTACTCTCTGATGAGTGTCCAGATGCGCTCGTGCACTTCTACTACCGACCGATTAGCATTCACAATATGCCAACCTCTATCTGCAGCAAGCTCTAGATGTATCTGCCGGATATTTTCCGTTTTCTCAGCATCCTCTTCAAAGCGGTGCCCCCTTTCTATGGAGCCCATAAAGCGCTGGCCGTCGAGCAGGATACTGACATCCGGTACACGAAGTCCGCAATTGAGTGCAAGTAAATACTCCTTACTCACTCCGTCACCGATACCGTACGCAATACCAGTGCCAGTGTACATCTCCGCCACAATTGGAAATAAAAAACTAAAGTATGGAACACTACCATTTGAATTGAATAAGATTTGTTCCTCTTTCTCAAAATCAAAACGGTTCTTAGCCATAAGTGCCTGTATTTCTCCGGCAGAAAGATTTTTCGGATTGCCACCCTTGATTGCTTCAAATATAAGCGTCCCAGTGGGGGACAAATCGTAGACCGGATACTTTTGCAAGTGAATTAATATTCCTTCTTTCTCACAGCGTTCTTTGATTAAGTTTATCTGTGTAGTTTTACCGATATTTGTGACACCATAAAGAGCAATAAATGATTTTTTCATACATACTTATTTTGCATACCTTATTATATCTGCTAATGTTTTGCAACAAGTTGACTTATTCTTCTATTTCTAGTAGAGTGGCGACAAAATATTTTTCATTTCTTAAACAATCAAATATGGAACTAGAAACACTTCTCGACATCTCCAACAGAGCAACCACTACGCCGTTTGGAGCAACCATCACCTTCTGGGATGAACTTCCTCCCGAAGAAGATGCCATGGTACAGTCGCTCAATTCCCGCAGTGCCGGCGGCCTCAAAAAAAATCTTGGTATCATCTTCGATGAAGGTGGTGCCGAAGCATTTATGGAAAAATTTTACAGCGGCTACGAACACAAAAGTATCGCAGACTGCGGCTCTGTCTCTGGTGCTATTGATTGCATCAGCATGCTTGCCGCAAAAGAACTGCAGAACTGGTGGGCATACAACGGTCAAGAGACCAGTACCCGTTTCATTGATGTGACAGGTCTTGGACATTTCGACCCACTTGGTACTGCACTAAGTGATGACATTATGAAAGAATGGTTTTCTTTTTATGTCAGCGCCTTGCCGGCGCTCATCGAGCACCTTATCAGTGTACGTCCGCGTATCACCGAAGGTGACCGTACCGAAAAAGAAAGTGCGTATCGCAGCATGATTGAAAAACGTGCCTATGACATCCTCGGTGCTTTTCTGCCCGCAGGAACAAAGACAAACGCTAGCTGCCACATGGAACTGCGTCAGTGGGATGACAAACTCTCCTATATGGTGTACCATCCGCTTCCCGAAATTGCCGCGCTTGGTACAGAGATGCTCGAAGCACTCCAAAAACGATATCCTGCCACCTTCATCAAGAAGAAGCAGCGCCCAAAGAGTGAGCAGTATCGCAAGGACTGTATTCAACGCTTCTGTGCCCTCCCAGGCACTGATTTGCCAAGACGCACGCTGCAGGCAGTACAGGAATATGGGTATTCAATACATACCAGATTTCAGGATAACAGACTTATTAAAGGTATCTACCGCCCTCTCCTCGAGGAGCGACCAGAAAAGGTCGATCCCTACAAACTACTCAACGAAGCAGGGAGTTACCGTATCGCCTTTCTGCTTGATTACCGCAGTCATCGTGACATACAACGGCAGCGCAGTGCGCTTCAACGGGTGCCTATCCTCACGACCGAACTTGGTTTTGAGCCGTGGTACCTTGAACAGCTTCCTGCCAGTCTTAGAGACACAGCAGAACTCTTGCTCCAACGTCAAAAAGAGCGCATTGCACTACTTCCTTGTGATGAACTCACCCGGCAGTATTATGTGGCAATGGGATACAAGGTACTCGATATATTTACCATACCGCTTGCGGATTTGTTGTACATTATCGAACTGCGTACTGGCACAACTGTGCATCCGACCGTACGCACCGCAGTACTCAAGTGGTACTACGAGTTGCGAGTACTACTGCCAGAATGGGTGCGCATCTATGCCAATGAAAGTGCTGATGATTTCGACATCAAGCGCTCTCAGCAAGACCTATTTGTTGATGGAAAAAGAGTTTCTGAAATGTAGTAATACAAACAACAATCCCACCGTAGATTCTACGTGGGATTTTTTATTGCTGCACACGATACACACTTCGTAACTCATTCAAAAAATCATCATGGAGCTCTTCGAGAGATGACTCCCATGAGTGGAGCGTCACATGCTTGTTTGCCTGTACGGCACCGATTGGAAGATGAGAAACGAGTGCACCCTTTTGAAAAGAGAGTAAAACCCTGATGCCGCGCTTTTCGATCGCTGCACCCAACTCCCAGCCAAGACCGGTAGAAGGATATGTTAGGTCGCCAATCATTGCATCCGCGGTGCCGACGCATTCGTGGATGTCGTTGAGATAAATGTGATGTGCATC
>JADLEY010000022.1 GCA_020845875.1 Candidatus Nomurabacteria bacterium | reverse complement strand
GGGGAGGAAGGATGATTTCTTCAGCTCCATATGGTGCATACTCATACTATGGCGCTTCCGCAATCGGCCCCTTTGCTGGACAACAGCCCGTGTATTACTATCCGCAAGATTACCAAGCAGTGACCGCATATTCGCGCCCATCCCGACCGACTGATTTTGGAACGACTAGTTCGCAGCGCGAAGTCATTTCGACAAGCTATCAGTATCTGGACAATACGCCGCAATACACCTATTCATGCGACGGTACATACTGCTGGACCAATCAATAATATCTATCGAATCTGTTTATTTCTAAAGTATATATGTCGTAAAAGATATATTGTGCGACACAATAAATAAAAACCCGACACTCTTCCCTTTCAGAAATAGCTACTGATAATTACCTAAGCAGGTATTGAACGCAGAGACCTGTTGATTGTATGTGCGAACCATTTCTTTTGATATATCGCGCATCTGATTGTATGCCCCTATTCGCTGGTTGAATTCGACAACGCTTTTTTCATATATTTCTTCATTATCGAGATTGTTGCTGAGTATTTTACTGAGGGCCTCAATAGCACTCTCCTGCTGAGAAAGCTGGTCGTTCATTGCATCGATGTTTTCTTTGAGAGCGATATCAATTGAAGGACACACGGCTCTATTAACCCCGAAATGTTGTACTGCAATCCATACTGTTTTTCCTTCAAAACTGCTACGCATTGCAAATGCGCCAATTTCTCTGTAAGAGGTATGGAGGATATTTGCACGATGCCCTTCACTTTCCATCCATGCTTGTAGCAAATCCTCCGTATTGCGAAAATCGCCAAGTGCAAGGTTTTCTCCCATGATAATGTAGCGATACCCTGCTTCCTCTCCAAGATCAGAAACGGCTTTTCCATCGGGAGAAACATGATCAAAATACTGACGAGTAAACATGTCGACTACCTTTTTTTGCGCTGAAATATCGAGAGCAGTATTCTCGACTAAAGGAGAAAGACCGTATTTACTACGGATGCGGTTGGTAGCAGTGATAATCGTTGACCCAGCGAGTTCTTCGCGGTTACTTGTATCGAGAATAGTGCGAGGATGGGCAAGTAATTGTAACCATACTGGTTCGGCGGTGTTTGATGAAATGAGCTCACTAGGATCGATCACTTTTATATTTGCTTCAACAAAACGAGAAATTTTGGCACGGGTGTGTGTGTGTGATGGTGCAAACAAGGCATATCCCCCCGCGGCAAGCGCCAGTGTGCCGATACCAAGAACAAATACGCGTGTAGTGGGATTTCTCATGTTTAACAACTTCCTTTTGAATATCCCTGCAGAGTAGCATCTTCTTCGTCAGTAAACCATATGTAGTTTTCTGGCTTTATACGAAGCGACCCAGAGCATCCAGGAGTGTAGTATTTGGTGCCATTTTTGGAGCCCATATACTTCCCTTGCGAGATTGTCTGTGTGGGAGCAGTAGGAGTATTTTCGGGTGCTGGCATCGTCTGCTGCGTAGCTATTGTGATATTTTGTGCCTCTTTGAGAGCTGCAGGGATAAGGCTCGGCATGGTTTCTAAGGTTACTTCCTCTGGAACAGTACAAGAAATAATGACATTTTCTTGGTCTCGAAAACGAAGCCCTTCTTCTCTTCCTATTGCAAAAGATAAGACCATAAGAATGGTGATAAGTCCAGTAAGGAAGTATCGATAATACCGAGAAACGAAGTCAGCCATAGATACCTTTTAAGTATAAGGATTTATTGACAAAAAAGGAAGGTTGAGCTATCATTACACCACTATGGCACATAAGAAAGCTCAAGGAGCGGCAAAAAATCTTACTGATTCCAATCCGCAATATTTAGGAACAAAGCTCTATGACGGACAGAAGGCTTCTGCTGGTGCTATTCTTGTACGTCAGCGCGGTACCAAGATTCTCCCTGGAACAGCAGTAGGAATCGGCAAGGATCACACTTTGTATGCTCTCAAAGAAGGGTTTGTAAAATTTGGCCAGCGCCGAAAACGTAATTTTGATGGTACTAGTACTATTCGCAAGGTGGCGCATATTCTCGATGTGCGAGCGTAAGAGTAACTCTTTTCAATAAAAACCCCCGTGACATCACGGAGTTTTTTTATTTTTTCTTTACTTGGAGTATAATTGAAGATTCATACGAGCCGTCCTTGATAAGGATATGGTACTCCCCTGTTGTTTTTATACCTCCTTCAGGTAGGTGGATACAACTTGGGTCTATTGAAAGACGGTGAGTTCCTATCAAAAAATCTGCAATAGTAAGAGCGTCTATTTTTGAAAAGAGTGTTCCCTTTTCGTTGGCAGGAACTTCTAATGCGAGTGTCTGTTCGTTGAGTTCGTTGATTGCACTATCAAGAAGACTGCGCCGCACCGCCTTGTCTGCAGCACGAGATGACTGCTTCTTTATTAGTTCTGCCAAGGCTGTCTCCGTTGCAGGAATTGCAAGACGTCGCGGGAAAAGAGCATTTCTTGCATACCCTTCGTTTACTTCTACTACGTCTTCCTTCTTCCCTACCTTAGGAATTGCTTGTAACAAAATCACTTTCATATTATTTATTCAGAAGCTCAATTGCTTTTTCCAATTGTTCATCCCCTTCTTTGTCTGGATTTTGTAGGATCTCTACCTGTGGTGTTAGACCATTGTCTGAAATGGACACTCCTTGTGGCGTATACCACTTTGCCACGGTTACTTTTATTGAGGTTTGGGTATCGAGAGGAATGAGCTCCTGTACTGACCCTTTACCAAAGGTCTGTGTTCCAACGAGAGTACCGACCTTATATTCAGAAAGTGCTCCTGCAAGGATTTCTGAAGCAGAGGCAGATCCTTTGTCGACAAGGATAATGAGTTTGTCCTCTGCACCAAAGAGCGGAGTCCCGTGACTGGTGTGACTAGTTACATCTTGTGGTGTCTTCCCTATCTCTTTTACCACCACCTTTCCTTCAGGGAGAAAGATGCTTGCGATATCAACAGCTGCGTCAAGATATCCTCCTGGGTTTCCACGAAGATCAACGATGAGTTTATGAGAACCAGATGCGCGATACTGTCGAAATGCTCCTTGAAATTCGGATACTGCATGTGCAGAAAAGTTGTAGAGACTAATGATGAATACGTCCCCTTGTTGATTTGTTTCAACTGTAGGAATAACGATTTTTGTTCGTACAAGTGTAAAGACAAGCGGAACCTTCTCTCCTTCTCGTCCAATCGTAAGCACAACGTTCGTCCCTTCTTTTCCGCGAATGTGATCGATCGCCTCATCAATTGTCAGTGCAGTAGTGAGAATATCATCTATTTTAATAATGCTATCTCCTGGTTTGATTCCCGCTTTTTCTGCAGGAGTACCCTTCAGGGGTGCAATAACAGTCAGAAGATCATTTTTTTCATCCACCCCAATACCAACACCGCTAAATTCTCCAGAGATTTGGGTTGCAAATTCCTCATTCTCTTTTGGCGGGAAAAAGGTAGTATAAGGATCTCCAAATGATCCAAGAAGTCCTTGTATTGCTCCGTAGAGACGTTCTGAAGAATCGGTTTTGTCTGCGTCGGGGAGTTTGTCTTGTACTGTCTCCCACGCCTTCCAAAAGAGGTTGAAATCTGTTTTTTCAACAACGCTCTCTGGTGGCTCTTTGCTTACAATACCGACAACCTTTGCCATTGCAGGACGATTTTCATATCCCACATATACTCCTGCTAAAAAGAGTGCCGCGCCGAACAGAACACTCAGCACTGTTCGGAACCCTTTTTTTATATGTGTTGGAGTTTCTTCCATAAATCGATTATTATTCATTTGGAATGAGTCTGAATTGTACTACGCAGGCGTGAATATTCTCTTCCAATACGAACTGAAAGCCACAATATCAATAGCCCAATGGCAATAGTGATAATCATACGCAGTGGCGAACGGACCCCAAAAAATGGAACGAAAAGAAGAATTATTCCCGACCAAAAAAGAAGATGTAGCTTCGTGGACATAGGACTACAGTATATCACGAGAATCTTTTGGCGAAATCACAATCACAAACTCTCCACGTACTGTTTCTGGTGTTTCTATAAAATGTTGCAAAAGCTCTGCAGCGTTCCCACTGAGGTACTCCTCAAATTGCTTGGTCATCTCACGTCCTACCATCATACAGCGACTACCCAATACTTCGGCGAGGGATTCCAACGTCTTTACAATGCGATGCGGAGACTCATAACAAACCACCGTGTGCTCGGTATCAGCAATGCTCTGAAAGAGTGTCTGGCGCCCCTTTTTGTGCGGAATAAACCCGAGAAATTCGAAGTGGCTCGATGGAAAGCCAGATACAGACAGTGCAGCGATAACTGCTGATGGCCCAGGAATCGCCACTATAATAGCCTCTGGATAGTACTCTCGAAATGCGGCAACAAAGTGTGATCCGGGGTCAGAAATAGCAGGAGTACCGGCATCGGTGACGAGTGCGATGTGTTCATGCTCAACACAGCGTGCAAGTACCCTCTGGAGCGAGCTCTCGGTACTCTGCGCATGACTTGAAAAAAATTCCTTTTTACCTTCAATGCCAAGTAGCTTGAGGAGTTGCCCTGTGGTGCGAGTATCTTCTGCAACAATTAGTGTCGCATCAGTAAGCACTTCTTTTGCACGAAGCGAGATGTCTTTGAGGTTCCCTATTGGAGTTGCAACAACAGAGAGAGTCATAGTGCGTGTACTTGGAATCGGACCAAGGACCTCTGTCTTATCAGGACAGCGTTCTACCACTGAACTATACACGCGTGAGCGTTATTATACTTATTTTATAGGCTTTTTCAAGCGGAAATTACTCCTCTTCGCTTGCTTCTCCTACTTCCCCGCTCTGCAATGCGTCGATGATTTTGTCGAGCCTACCGGCCATAATTCCTGGAATATTAGAGAAATTTTGTCGAATGCGGTGGTCGGTGATGCGGTCTTGAGGAAAATTATAGGTACGAATTTTCTCGCTGCGGTCAGCGGTGCCAATCTGATTTTTACGGTCGCCAGAGTATTTCTTAGCTTCTTCCTCTTCTTTCAGTTGTTGGAGTTTCGCCGTAAGAATCATCATTGCTTTTTCACGGTTGGCGAGCTGACTACGCTCAGAGGTTGAACGCACATCGATACCGGTCGGTTTGTGAACGAGACGCACTGCAGTCTCCACTTTGTTTACATTTTGTCCTCCAGCACCTCCAGAGCGCGAGTACTCCATTTCTATGTCAGTAGGGTTGATTTCCACTGTCACCTTTTTTCGCATCGGTAGAACCGCAATGGAGGCTGTGGAGGTGTGGATACGCCCGTTCTTTTCGGTGACTGGTACGCGTTGGACACGATGAACGCCTGTTTCAAACCGAAGCAATCGGTAGACATCTTTTCCTCGTATTTCGATAGTGTAATCATCGACAGGCTTCACTGACCAGTTACGAGACTCCGCAAATCGAGTGTACATTTCTACCAATTCCCCTGCAAAGAGTGCCGCCTCGTCGCCCCCTGCTCCTGCGCGTGCCTCAAGAATGATTTCGTTCGGAAATTCTTCCTCCTCCTGCTCGGCCTTTTCAATATCGGCTATCTGCAGTTCAAGTGCCTGCTTTTGTGCGAACAACGCGATCAATTCATCCTTGGCGAGCTCTGCCATACTGGAGTCCGCCTCAATCATGGTACGTACTTCTTCTTCCTGTTTCAAAAGTCGCTCGTATTCACCAGCGAGGTATTGGGTACGGGGATTTTTCTTAAGGATGTCGAGATCGGTCATAGGTATACAAAAGCCGCTCCTAGTAGTGTAGCAGAGCGGCTTTGTGGAGCGTTATTTCTTTGCTGCTGCAGAAGCACGGCGCTTGAAACGGTCTACACGACCAGCAGTGTCGATTACCTTTTCTGCACCGGTATAGAAAGGGTGCGATGCGCTCGAGATTTCGACACGGAAGAGCGAGTACTCCTTCCCCTTAAGAGTAGTTGTCTCAGAGGTGCGAACAGTCGAACCAACAACAAACTCCTCTCCAGAAGAATTGTCATGGAAGACGACGTCGCGGAAGTTATTTGGGTGAATATCTTTTTTCATAAGAATTTCACTGTAGCATGGAGAGCATTTTTTGTCTACCTTCTTGATACGCCATATTGCTCAAGATAGTCAATATCTGCTTGTATTGTGCGCGCGAGCGCCATCACGTTATTACCGTAGAAACTGTTGGCAGGCGTCTTGCCGTCGCAGGCACGTCCTGAGTAATAGCGACATGCTGCATTGCGCTCATTTGCCTCTCCTCCAGTTGCTCCACGATCTTTGAGATAGAGTGATGAGGCAAAGATGGCATCGCGAGCAATCCATGGATTTGCCTGAGCTTTCCCTAGTGCACTTGCTACACGACTCTGGATAGCTTCCCATGTCGAAGGGATAAACTGCGCAGGACCCATTGCGCCACCATACCCTACTCCTCCCAGACGGCATGAAATAGGTGTCGTGTCTGGATTGAGTCCGAGTGTCTTGGTAATACGCAAAAATGCAGGAATATCACGCGTCGGATGCATCATGACGGTATAGCTCTTAGATGGAGGGTCTCCCGGACGATTGCAAGTACCAACATTGGCACCAAGATTTGTCTCCTGCGTCAGCACTGCTAATACCAGTGCAGGACGCACACCTGTTGCTTTGGATGCGGCGACAGCGTACTCATACGCTTCTTTGAAAGGGATGGCTTTTGTCGCACCTCCAGCGAAACTAAAAAGTTTACTCTCGATGGCAGAGACTTTTGCTTTTTGTTCAGAAACGAGTGCTGCCTGCTTTTGTTCTTCGGTTTTACTAGTATCGAGAAGAATTTGCGCCTCTTTTTTTGATGTCTCTACCTGCTTCTTTTGGTGTTCGAGAGCTGCTTTCGCATCCTTGGCCTGTGATTGCTTATCTTGGAGCTGCTCTTTTTGCTCCTCGGTGTATCCCTTGATTTCCTTGACCTTTTTCACCGATGCATAGAGTGAACGCTTGATGGAGAGGAAACTGTCGAGATCTTGATAAAAATCGCTCACCGATTCTGAAGAAAAGAGTACGTATGCTGTCCCTTTTTGATCTATCTCATTGGTGCGTTTGAGGAGTTGTTCAAGCGATGCCTGTTCACGCTGGAGCTCCTGTTCGAGATCGCTGATGGCCTTACTCTTTTGCCCGATTTGAAGCGTGAGGTTGCCGATGGTGTTGATTTGAGAAGTGATTTTACTCTGAGTTTGATTGATCTGAGAAATGAGACCATTGACATTGCCTTGAAGTGCTCCCGTCTTTGCCTTTTGGGCAGCGAGCTGGCTATTGAGCTCAGCAAGTTTCTTTGCTTCGACCATGTAGTCGTCGCACGCTTGTTTGATATCCTCTGAGGTAGGATTATTGCACACTGCAGGTGCTGTCACCGTCTGCGCAGAAGCTTGCCAACTTGCAAAGAGTGCAGCAATAGTAAGCGCGCAGAGCACAATGCTCATTCCGATAGTTCCTACGGCAAAAAGTCGTGTCCGATGTTCTGTCATACTGTCTCCTATAGAGACCTTAAGTATACCAAAACATTACGCCCCGAAGGGTTGACTTCGGGGCGGTTTGTTATTCTGATGCTGCTTCGACGGATTCCTCTTTGCCTTTCTTTTCTACTTCGATAGCGTTTGGATCGAAGACCGCCTCTTCTTTTTCTTCGACAAACGGCGTCACGAGCGCGACAACTTCTTCTGGGTCAGTGACAAGAGATACTCCGGTCGGAAGCACAATATCCTTTACATGAATCTGATCTTCGAGTGTTGCAAGAGTGGATATATCTACTGAGAGTGAGTGTGGGAGATGTGCAGGAAGCGCCTTGATATGCACTTCGTGGAGCACCTTTACCAAGGTACCGAGACCATTCTTTTCTGCCTCTGCAGTGCCCGTAAATTCGAGCGGTACAGGTACTTCGATCTCCTTGTTCATATCAACAATGAGGAAATCTACATGAGAAGCAATGCCAGTGAGCGGATCACGCTGTACATCGTGGATGAGTGTGTTGATTTTTTCGCCACCGATCTGGAGTGCGACCGTAGTCGTCTCCCCTGCCTCCTTGAAGACATGGTTGAACTCTTTGAGACTGATAGTGATGGATACAGCATCCTTGCCTGTTCCATAATAAACTGCAGGGACGAGCTCCTGTGCGCGGATCGCCGAAGGGGTACCTTCCCTCTTTTGTGCTTGTAGTGTCATAGTCATAAGGCCTCCATTATACCGGCATACTGCTTTTTTGCAATAGCTACGATCCGTGAGAGTCTTGGTGTGTTTTTATGAGAGAGCTAGTGATAGCTTCGAGTGTGCCATGCACCTTTTTGCCTGGGTTGAAAATGCCGAGCGGGTCAAAGATTGCCTTGGTCTTCTCAAAGAGCTCGATGATGGGCATAGGAAAGATGTATGAGAGAAATGGCGTGCGGATGATCCCGTCGTTGTGCTCGGCAGAGAGAGAGCCTTTGTATTCGGCGACGAGTGCGTACACCTTTTTTGAGACTTCGAGAATGAGCTCTGCAGAAAAAGGGTCGTCGAGCTTCATGAGCGGGATGATATGAAAATTGCCGTTGCCTGCGTGTCCGGCGATGGTATAGATGAGCTTGTAGTCGGCGAGGATTTTCTGGATGCGAGGGAGAAATGCCGGCAGATAGTGTGGATCAACAATGATGTCGTCTATGAAGGGTGCCGTGCGTTTGCCCTTGGAATGCTTGCGCAAGAGATTGAAGCTCTCGCGACGGATTTTCCAGTACTTCTCTACTTCTGCGGCGCTTTTGGCAAGGTGTGTCTGATAGCCGAAGTGCTTCACTTCTTTTTTAATGTTCTTGATGCGGCGTTCGAGCTCGCGTGGGTCGTCTCCTGTTACTTCTGCCATGAGAAGGAGCTTGGGCACGCCGCCAGTGAGCACGCGTAGTCCGTCGGGGATAAAGCTGAGCCCCAATCGCAGTGCCTTCCAAAAGCCGAGCTCCTTGAAAAAATCTCCTGCGAAAGTCATCGCGAGCTTCATGCTGTAATCGTCGTAGCTCTCAAAGCTCTCCGGTGCATGCTGCATGATGGCATCGACAATCTCGCCAAGCCGTGCGATGTCGTGCATGTACACGACTGCCATGCGCGAATACTTCGGGATAGGCACGAGTGCAAACTCTATCTCCGTGATGATGCCAAGCGTGCCCTGACTGCCTGTGATGAGCTGTGTGAGATCAAAGACGCCTGTCTCAGGATTCCAGACATTCCAGAGAGCATAGCCAGAAGAATTTTTGCTCACCCTTGGCTTGGCGAGCTGGAGCTGGGTGTAATCATACTGGATGAGTGTAAAGAGGTCTCTGTAGAGGCGTCCTTCGAAGTCGTCTTGCGCAATCTTTGCATCGAGTTCTTCTTTTGAGAGCGGGCGCACTTCATATTCATTGCTGTCGGAAAAGATAACCTTGAGCCTCTTTACATAGCGATCCGTCTTGCCGTACTTGATAGACTTTTCTCCGCCAGAATTGTTGGCGACCATGCCGCCGACGGTACAGAGATCTTTTGAGGCAGTATAGGCGGGCATGAGCACGCCGCGCTTCACTGTTTCTTTTTCGAGGTCACGATAAAAGACTCCTGGTTGAAGGATAACCTTCTGTGTATCGACGCTTCCGATGCGATTGAGATACTTCGTGACATCTACCACGATAGAATTAGTGAGCGGCCCTCCCGACATATCGGTACCCGCAGAGCGTGCAGTGAGCGACAACAGCGGCTCGTCTCCCCTATTGCGCAGGCGCTCTCTGGTGACAAACTTCACCAGCGATTGGATGTCAGCAGATGACTTGGGTGCGACGACAATGCTCGGCATGATTTCAAAGAGGCTCGCATCGTGCGCATACTGCTGCCGCGTCGCAAGACGAGCATCGATATCTCCCTGAAATGGCGCTGATCTTATTTTTTCTTCAAGTGTGGGAATCATAGACGATTGAATACACGCAGCTTTTCCTGCGCGATCTTCTCCATCGCAAGCCCTGCGTTGGTACCGTATTTATACGGAGTGATTTCGTCGGGATACGCTGCAAGGTATGCGCGCAGCGTGTCAGTGTATGCGCGGCGCAGTTCGGTATTGATATGGATGATGCAGATGCCTGCCTCGATAGCGGCAACAAAGTCTTTGTCTTCTCCTGAACCGCCATGGAGCACTAGCGGCACCATGCCGTGGAGCTGAGAGATACTAGCGATGCAGTCGATATCGAGGCGTGGTTTGTCACCCTTTTTGAGCATACCGTGGGAGTTGCCGACGGCAGGCGCAAAGAGGTCTGCACCCGTGAGTGCAACAAAGCGGCTCGCTTCTTCGGGGCTCGTCTTGACGGCGACCCCTTCAGGAATTGCATCGCGTAGTTTCGACCCTTCGCCGATATAGCCCAGCTCTACCTCCACCAGTACATCACGCCCTGTCTCTCTCTTCACTTCGCTTGCATACTCAACACACGCCTTGGACTGTGCGATGTTTTCTTCAAATGAGAGCTTCGCTCCGTCAAAAATGACTGAGTCAAAACCAGCATTAATCGCACTGCATACTGTGGTGAAGCTATAGTGGTGGTCGGCATTGAGAAAAATCGGCAACTGCCACTCTTCACGTATGCTTCGCACGAGCGCGACCGCCTGATGCGTACCGACAGCTTCTTCTTCTCCTTCCGAAAGTCCGACGATAACAGGCACACCGAGAGCCTTTGCTGCGCGAGCAATTGCATACAAGCCTTCGATGTTTGAGAAGTTGAAATGCCCAATGGCAACCTTGTGCTTCTTGGCATCAGCAATACATTCGCGGAGAGTTTTCATTAGAAAAGTGTAGCACAAAAAGTTCCTCAGTGATGAGGAACTTTAGCATTAGATTTCTTTTGAGATTTATTTAAGTGATAGTTTGTAAGCTACAATCGTGGGTATCACAGATATCACTAAAGATAAACACAGAGAACATATACTAAAAAAATCTATCGAAAAACATAGATTTAAAAAGAACATGTATCCTACTGATGCGAATGCAAGCAATATCCAATAATCCCACGTCTCTACTTTAATAAGGATTCTCTTATTAAGATTCAAAGTATCAATCAATAAACTTGACACTAAAATAAAAACACCAGAAGTAATTTGTAGGTCCATATGATCAAATTTTTTATCTATATAACACTATTTATTTTAATTGTCAATTAATATCCAAAGTTCTGTATTTCCTTTATACTTCTACAGATGAAAAACCAGATTGACTTCCTTGCTATTGGCGATATTGTGACCGACGCATTTATTTGTATCAATGACGCGGAAGTAGTCTGTGATGCTGATGGTGCTCACTGCAAGCTCGCACTCCGCTTTGGTGACAAGGTGCCGTATGAATCAGTAGAGGAGGTGCGCGCCGTCGGAAATAGTGCAAATGCTGCGGTGGCGGCAGCTCGACTAGGACTCTCGAGCAGTCTCATTGCTCATGTCGGGAAGGACTATCACGGACAAGAAGCAATCGACGAACTGAAGAAAAATAATATTGACACTTCCTACATTGACGTGCACGATGGCATACCTACCAATTATCACTATGTGCTTTGGCATGGCGTCGAGCGCACTATTCTGGTGAAGCATCAGGCATTTCCCTATGCACTGCCTGCAGCACTACCTGCACCTCGAATGCTCTATCTCTCATCGCTCGGCGAGACATCGCTCTCCTATCATCAAGAGATTGCCTCATACGCTGCCGCACATCCTGAGATGAAGATAGTATTTCAACCTGGGACGTTTCAGATAAAGCTCGGGACAGAGGCGCTCAAGGATATCTATGCGCATACCTATGCATTTTTCTGCAATGTAGAGGAAGCGCAGCGCATCTTACAGACGACAGAGAGCAGTGTCAGCGTACTTATGAACAAACTCCACGCACTCGGCCCAAAGTTTGTCTTTGTTACCGACGGCATCAAAGGCGCCTATGCATCCGACAGTACGCAACAGTGGTTTATATCGGT
>JADLEY010000021.1 GCA_020845875.1 Candidatus Nomurabacteria bacterium | reverse complement strand
TGAATGCTCCGACAACGTTGATAATACCGATACAGAAGACGAATTTGCTGACGAAGTCGACCCAGGATGTCACACTGATGGAAATGTTAATAATCCACTTTCCTATGATCCTAATGATACGAGTGAGTCCAATCGTCGTCGACCTATCTATATAGAATTTTAAAGAAGAAATAAGAAAAGGCGCACCGTTGTGTGCGCCTTTTTTCTTTCAAAATGTACTAAATAACCTGCTTTCCTTCTTACTACGGAGCAGCTGCATAGGTGATTGGCCGAATACCATAGTAGTATTCTTTTGGTGATGCAACCATCGGACCCAGCGCTGTACCATCCCAGTCTAACGCTTCGGCGTTCGAGGCATCTGATTGTGTAGATGACCAGTAAATAAATACCGGGTGTCCGCTCGGTGACATAGAAAAGTATCCACCAAGAAACGATCCCTGAAATGCGGGAACATTTTTACACTCTTTCGTTTTCTGAAGTTCTTCTGATGAAGGTAAATACCACCTTACTCCATCAACTAAATAGTTTTTACACATCTGCGCTGCAGAATAGTCAGGCTCCTGGGCAATAATAGTATCAGTGTTGTTTCTTCCAGCAAGCAGTGCACTGGAAGTTCCATTGATAGGAACTCCAGACGTACCGTAGAAAAAGCCGGCTGATCCATTAAGATCATACTTCTTTGCTACGATTGCGCTGTCATAGTTTGCATAGGTATACACCGCTATTCCATACCCAAAATCTTGCCCTTTGTGTGTTCCGGCATTCTTCAAGGATTGTTCGGGGCCATATCCGATACCAACAGTGTTTACAGCGCCTGCTTTGTAATAGTAGCGCAGGCCCGGCAAACAATCTGTTTTTGTGTAGGAGAATGTCATTCCTCCTCCAGATACTTGAATAGTATCTTCCTCTTCAATACCGGTCATCGGATCTGTCCAGTGAACGATAAAAAATCGTCCCACGATCATTGATCCGCCGGTGTTGCTAATAGTTCCCTTGAAAGTAAGCGAAGTGCGCACTGCAGGGATTGAGCCGCCTGTAGAAACCGTAGGCACTTTTTCATTTCCATGACCACCTCCATTTCCTTGTCCAGGTGGTGGGTTGAGCGGGGGATAATCAGTACAACTAGTAGCTGTGGCGATAATCACTCCCATGAGGAATGCGGTAGCTATTTTTTTCATACAAAGCTCCTCCTTAGAGCTGATTTTTTGTAAAATGACAAAATAAGATTTAGCTTAATATTACACTAATTTCACGATACTGTCAATAATTTCTCTACACAAGTTCAGTTTCTTGATATACTGCTAACCATATGATGATCAGCGAAGTAAATCTTCGTGAAGAGCTTCTTGATGCTCGAATGGTTTCGGCAGCAGATCTTGAACGCTTTGATGCGGAAAGAAAGAAAAAAAATACATTGACATTATCAGAATTTATTCTCTCTGAAGGGAAACTGAAAGAGTCTGAGCTCAAGCGTCTCGAAGCTCATGTGTTGGGCATTCCCTATATCGAACTGTCCAAACAAAAGATTGAGCCAGAGGTTCTTTCTTTAATCCCTGAATCAATTGCGCGACGTTATAATGTTGTTTCGTACAAAAAACATGCTGGCGATCTCGAGATTGCACTTCTCGACGTCGACAATATTCCTGCGATTGATTTTATCAAAAAAAAGACAGGACTACGCATCTTGCCACGTCTGACCGATAGCGAGTCGATTAAAGTCTCTCTTCAGCAGTATCGCAAGAGTCTGCAAGCAGAATTTGATTCTATCATCCAGAAGGAAATGGCAGGGCTACAGCGTGTGGATGAAAAGGCTGGAGATGAGACCAGCGAACACGACCTTAAAGAAATGGCAGAAGATTTGCCTGTTATCAAGATTGTTGATTCGCTCGTTTCGCATGCTATTTCACAAAGTGCTTCTGATATCCACATTGAACCAGGAGAGCATGAACTCATTGTTCGATATCGCATTGATGGTATTTTGCACGACGCGATGACCCTTCCGCGCGATGCAGCACCCGCCATTACTGCTCGCATCAAAGTTCTTTCGAGTCTCAAACTTGACGAGAAGCGCTTGCCTCAGGACGGTCGTTTCAAGATCATGTTTGATGATCAGCAGGTATCCTTTCGCGTCTCGACACTACCGACTTATTATGGAGAAAAGACCGTTATTCGTATTTTGCGTGAAAGTTCGCAAGGATTCACGCTCGAAGGGCTTGGATTTCACGGCGATGGGCTAGAGTCAGTCCATGAAGGAATGAAGCAGCATTCCGGCATTATTTTATGTTCTGGTCCAACAGGAAGTGGTAAAACGACGACGCTCTACACAGTCCTGGATATTTTGAATACTCCCGATGTCAACATTTCTACGATCGAAGATCCGATTGAGTATCAGATGCCGCGCATCAATCAGACTCAAGTCAAAAGCGAAATCGGTATGACCTTTGCAAACGGGCTTCGAGCACTTCTTCGTCAGGATCCTAATATCATTATGGTGGGAGAGATACGAGACAGTGAGACTGCATCTTTGGCGGTCAATGCTGCGCTCACTGGACACTTGGTGCTTTCGACTATTCATACCAACTCTGCTGCAGGTGCTATTCCACGCCTTATTGATATGGGAGTTGAGCCATTTCTTATTGTCTCCACTGCAAAAATTATTATCGCACAGCGTTTGGTGCGTCAGCTCACCAACACAAGGACGGAGTACTTTTTGAATGATAGTGAGCTTGTCGCACTTACCAAAGTACTTGATCTTGATCGCCTGCGAGCCTTTCTTGAAAAAGAGAAAGTTATCAAAGAAGGGATACCCTGGGAAAAGGTACCGTTTTACAAGCCGATTCCTGACGAAGAATCTCCTGATGGATATAAGGGGCGCCTTGGTATTCATGAGGCGATGCGCATCTCTCCGGCTATTAAAGAAATCGTGCTTCGAGGTGGATCAGCTGACGAGGTAGAAGCGCAGGCGAAAAAGGAGGGAATGATGACAATGCTTGAAGATGGCATCTTTCAGGCGGTGCAAGGTAAAACGACTATCGACGAAGTCTTGCGTGTGGTGAGCGAATAGTATGATGCAGACAAAAAAATCATTGGGGCAGCATTTTTTGAAGAGCGACAAGGCACTCGCACAGATTGTTGCTGCAGGGAAGCTGACACCTCACGATATCGTTCTCGAAATTGGTCCAGGACAGGGTGTTCTCACTGAACGTCTTCTTGCCTATTCGGAAAAGGTCATAGCTCTTGAAAAAGACCGCACACTTATTCCTCTCTTGCGAGAACGATTTGCACTCGAACTGCGTATAGGAAAATTAGAGCTCATTGAGGTAGATGTATTACGATATGATATGTCACTACTTCCACACTCCTACAAAATTATCGCTAACATTCCTTATTATATCACTGGCGCTATTATCGAGCAGTTTTTGGGTACTGCTTATCAGCCGAGTATGATGGTACTATTGGTACAAAAAGAAGTCGCCGAGCGCATGGTAGCAAAAGGAGGGAAAGAGAGTATTTTGTCGATTGCGACCAAGGCGTACAGCGTACCGCATATTATCGCCAAAGTTCCTGCAGGAGCATTTGTGCCGACGCCGACAGTAGATTCGGCGATTATCGCTCTTGAGAATATTTCACGTGACTTTTTTATAGGAATACAAGAGGAAAAATTTTTTACCATTCTCAAACAAGCGTTTGGGCAGAAACGCAAGACCCTCGGTGCGACACTGCGCCCATACCTTGCTGCACTTGAAAGTGCCAGTATTAATCCAAAGACTCGTCCTGAAGATCTTACGCTTTTAGATTGGAGACGTCTTGTACGGGCGATTGCATGATATACTTCTCTCATATGAAAAAGCATACAGTTATCGGTATTCTATTTTTACTTATCATCGTAGTGTATTCTATTACTGTTTCCCACGCACAGTCTGCTACTCTAGCCAGACGACCGTTTGGTGCACAAGTTGTTTTGGCGCAACTTCCTGCTATCACATGTTTGGCACAGTACGGAGCAATTAGTTTAAGACCAGTAGTGCCGATGGTACCATCTCCTTATTTTATTCGATCAACAACAAAACATGTAAGTACAGGTAGCTGGCTTCTCGGGTGGTACAATCCTGTTCCTAATGTTTCGACGTGTTCTGCCGCAGAAAGCACTCCTGTTCCTGCGTTTGAAATTACTTATTGATGTATTTTTGTTGTGACCACCTCACTTCCAAGTAAACAATTTCTCATCCGCGGGGGGATAGCGACTGCCTTGGTCGTACTCGTACTCATAGTACAGACCGATTGGTTTCATGCTTTATTCCACAAGACACCGCTTCAACCTGGTAATACAGACCAGACAGTAGGCGATCTTCTTTCTAAAGATAGTAACAGCAACGGTATTGCCGATTGGGAGGAAAAACTCTGGGGTCTTGATCCTATGACGCTTTATACCAACGGTGTCCCTAATAAGACAATCATCGAGCAAAAAAAAGCAGCACTCGGCGTTGCGTCGCAAGAAAGTCAGACACCGGTCAATGAGACTGATGAGCTGGCGCGTGAATTGAGTGGTATCGCCATTGCTCTAGCGCAAGAAGGACAGAGTGCCGAGACGCTTGCGGCGGTCGCCGCCAAGATGGCACAGTCGCTCAAGATCGCCGAGACACAACATCACTATTCGCTTAAGGACCTTCGTACTATTACGACGTCGACCGAAAGCCTCCAGGTTTACTACACAACATTTCGTTCGATGTTGGCAAAATACAATACTGGCACAGCAGATATCGATATTCTTCTCGCTGGTGTAGAAAGAGAAGATTTTAGTCGGGCTAGTGAGTTGGCAGCAACAGGAAATCTGTATCAGAAATATGCCGCAGCGCTCATCCAACTTCCTGTGCCAGTAGGACTTCAAAAGGAGCATCTCGATATCGCAAATAGTATCTACGCGATGGGGGTCTCGCTTCAACAACTTAGCCAAGTCGATGTCAACGCACTTGTTGCTGTCGGGGGCATTGCACTGTATCGCATCAGCGATCAGACACTGACTGCTGCAAGTGATCAAATGATTACCTATCTAACGCAGTACGGTATACTAAATGGGCAATAGTATAGTAGTATGAAATACCTCCTCTCGACATTTCTCCTGGCCACACTTCTTCTTCCTATCGGAAGCACGCTCTATGCACAGACAGGATTATTTAATCCCAATGCAAATGGTTCGGGTAGCTCCTTTGGCGGAGTATCTTTTAGTGGAGTAGGAGCAGCAGTTTTGGGGTGTACTAATATCGGCAATACGGTTGCTGGAGGTATTAGATCACTTGCAGGTTCCTTTGGCATTAGTTCTGGGGGAACCGCAGGGTCGACTAATCCAGAATCTATATCCATTGCTGCACTTGGAGTAGAGATGAACCCTGCGTCGATGAATCAAGTACCTGTTGTTGCTTCGAATACCGATAAAAAGCTTGAGGCTCAAAAGAAAAAAGAGACCTGTCTCGATGCAGCAGCCTATGCCGTTGCTAAAAGTTTACTTAATCAGGTCGTAAGTATGACGGTCAAATGGGTCAATACTGGCATGGGAGGCAACCCGCTCTATGTTCGTGATCTCAATTCATATCTCAAATCTGTTACCGACGAACGTGTTTCGTTGTTTTTGGATCAGATTCCCAATCAGGATCCTATTTTTGGCAATACTATTCGCTCCATCATAACGCAGTCAGTAAGTGGTATTTCTGATGGACTCGCGAATGAGGTAATGGATACTCCTGAGGCGCGTGCATATGAGAGTTTCCAAGACGATTTCCGCAATGGCGGATGGGACGCTTTTCTTGATCCTCGCAACAATGCTGTCTCCGCAGTATTCCGTGCTGGCGATCAGATTAGTCAAGATACTGCGAAGGAGGAACAGAATGTACGCGAAGAGCTTCAGACAAACAACGGTTTTCTCGATGTGAAGCAGTGTGTAGAGTATACGCCTGGAAAATACGATGCGTACACCTATGAATATCAAGGTTACTACTGTCGTGTTGATCTGAATGCAGAACGTACGCGACTTTTCAATCAGTGTCTATTGTGGAGCACGTCAGCTGAGTGTGAGTCTCAGCTTGCATATGACATGCCAGTCAAAATACAGGCAAACTGTATTAATGGCGCACAAGCAGCATCAGCGCAGTCGGCAGATAGGCAATGTATACGGTATTCGACAACGACTCCAGGAAAGGTTATTTCTGACCAGGTGTCTACAGTGCTGTCGAGTCATATTCGCCAACTCGAGAATGCAGATGAAATCAATGAAGTTATCGGCGGATTTTTTGACGCACTTCTCGAGCGCCTTTTTAATGCAGGGTTGGGTGCGTTGGGTGGTGTAGGGAACAGTAACACGACATTTGGCGACAACGGTCCAGGATCAAATGTCGTCTTTGGTACCAACGGCTCTATCGTCAATGTGCAGTCAGGATATTCGGCGCTAGGTATTTCTGCTATCGGTAATGGATCAGGATATGGCGGTGATTTTGATGTTAGTCGTCCGCAGGATATCCGTCTTGTTCTCCAGACGCAATACAATTATCTCAATCGTATGCGAGATTCGCGAGTAGCACTCAATCGTATCGTGCCAACACTTGGTGCACTCGACTACTGTATCCCGGGACCAAACCCTGATTGGCAAAATGGTCTCCAGAGCAATGCTGATAGTCTTCTTGGTGGATTTCATGGTGTCTACGACAATGGACAGAGTGTGGCAGAAACAGTGTTGCAGAGTATTCCTATCATTGGAGGACTCTTCGGTGGCGGAGGACCAAGTATCGATCACTATGTTATAGAAAATGTTCCTCTTTTCGACAGAATCACTCAGGGACAATTCAACTCTTCTCTTTTGCCGGTGATTTATAAAAAAATTGCCCTTATTAACGGTAACATCAATCTTTTTAGTGGTGGAAAGGATGTACTCGGAGCATTTCAGAGCGATCTCACCACTGTTTTGGCTGACTACCAAAATGCCTTTACTGCCCAAAACCTACTTTCAGCATTTATGTCAGTTGATCCCAATAATGCGCAATTTGTCCAAGGTTTTCTTACAACAAGTACCAATGAGACAAAGAAGTTGTCACAGTACACGACAACTGCGTATGAGATAGATAGCGCGTACCAGACTCTCGAACAGGAGACACTTGACTCTATTGCACAACTCGAAGCGATTCGTGCTGAGACGAATGAAATCGTTGCTACCGCAAAGGCTCGATATATTGCTGAACAGGCAGCGGCTGGTACTCCGATAAATATGGCATGTATCAATCAGGCGTATTCCATAGATACTTCGCCGATTGTCCCTGTAGCACGACAGGAAAGCGATGCACCATCGCCGTTCTTCGATAGGTTTATCGAAGCAAATAATTATTTTTATAACAACATCTAAGGATATAGTATGAAAAAAATTCTCTTCATCATCGCCATCATTCTTTTCATTGTTGCGGTTATCACTGGCATCTTGTGGTTGCGTGCTCGCAAACATGTCGCGAATCAAGGAGGTACCCCGCTTTCTTTTAGGACATTTCTCACACAAGGTGATCCGACGCGAACTTCTTCATCTTCTGGCGGAGGCACCCTTTTCCCTAATCAAGGAAATGGTTCAAACGAAGGATCTGGAGGTACTGGTCTTCAGCAGCCAGGAATCCCTGGTGCTCCTGGAGTACCGACACATGGCATACCAGGAGCTCCGGGTACTCCAGAGATGCCTTCAGCATCAGGCATAGCAGTAAGTGAATTTACTAGCGGACCGATTACTCCGACGCAAGGACCAGGTATTGGTCTTCCTGGAAGTCCGACTTCTCCAGGAGCACCAGGGATTCCTGGAATTATTACATCAGGAGTGACACAGGTCGTCTCTCCGCTTCCAGGCACTCCTGCTGCTCCTACATCTCCCTCTACTCCAGGAACAGCGACACAAGGATCAGGCTCAGCATGTTCTGATGCTGATCTTTATATTGCATTTACTGCGCAAGAATTGGAACGACTCGGACAACTCCAGCAGCAGTTTATTGCTATTGCTGACACTCTTCGTACTGATGGAGATGTTGATGCAGAAGAGGCAAACTATACGACTTTTGCTGCCAAATCCGCCCAGATTGCCGAATTGTATAACTATTGTCAAGCAAAAGCCCCGCTCATACAGAGTGATCTTTATCAGCGGCGTGTCGCAACTCCTTTCTGGAGAGATGCACAACATGATAAGACGGGATATATTAATTTTGTTGCAGGGAATATTTCAGGAGAGCCGCTTGCTGGTTCGCAAGATTCGAGGGTAATCATCGAACGCCTTCTGCACATCTCGCTGTGGTAGTGCTAGAGGAGCGTGCGGTGCTCATGGTACACTAAATGCTGTACGACAAGACAAATGATTCCTTTTCGGAGAGCACAACACCCATTGCGTCGCATGGCAATCTACTCGTTTGCCGCTCTTTTTCTGCTGTCACAACTTCTAACACTTACCACCCCTGTACTGGCCCAGTCAACCACTCCTGAGGTCAAGCAGCTTCGCGATTTGCCAAATGCGGCAACGACGGTAAATAAACTCAGTAATCAGTCCGACACGAACGTCTATGCAAATTTCTTTGCGAATGATGCCACCCTCAAATTGGGGGCATGGGGGACGACCACTGCTACCCAGCCACAAAAAGCATCCGATATTACCTTTTCGCTTAATGCTAAGTTCAATTTAAACCAACAAAACACTGGGAATGCTCCGGAGTGGTTTTGGAATAGGATTTCTAATGAAAGCAGCGATAAACCAGCATTTGTAATGCGATTTTGTGATGTGGGTGATAACGGAATGCCTCTCGAGGAGAGTTGTAAGTTTGGTCAAGTCCCCTATCGGTATCAGCTTGAAGATGAACCTGCAATTAGCAGTCTTGTTTCTTCTGTAGGGGATTATGATGTTATTAATCAAACAGTTCCTATCAATGCTGGCGTGTTGCCGCAACTGCAGGAAGCAATGAATAATTTGCTTGCAAGGAAAATATATCGATACGGGATTAATGTCCTCAACGGAGGGTCTTCTTATTCAGAAGCACTCACATCTGGATTTGTGGTCAACTTCAATCCAGGAGAAAGCGGAGGTGTCATCGTTGGCAATCTCGATACCAAGGCGCTTGTCGCGGGCAAACGGTACCAAGCAGATGTGTGGACATGCGCGTCTGATCTTGAAGGTACAGGCATTATCGGAAGTAATGCTGATAATGATGACTATCTCAAGTCTAATGTCGTTGGGACTGGTCAAAATGTTCGCGTGTTTGATGGTTATCGTTGTGAGGATAGTCCTAGTAGACTCTATTTCCGTGTTGCTGGTTTTCAGTTTACTATTCCTTCAACTGACCAAGAAGCAGCAACCATAAGCTCTACTACCCAGACGTATACTGCGGCTGATGCAAATGCAGTTATGATTAATCCCAATCGCGATATTCTTCCCACATGTGCATGGTTTGGGTTTAGCGGCACGATTGTTGGTTGCTTTGCTCGCGGGGTGTACTATCTCCTCTACCAACCGATCGCATTTATCGCCGGACTTTTCGGTCAACTCTTCGACTTTTTTTTGGGCTATTCCATTAGTGATGAGGCGTATCGTATGCCGTTTGCAGTGCAGGCATGGAAGCTCATACGCGATATCACCAACATCTTCTTCATTCTTATCCTAGTGTACACAGGGTTTGCCGCTGTGTTTGGAAGCGAAAAGGTATCGATGAAGAAAATAGTGCCTCAGCTTATTCTTAATGCTATTCTCATCAATTTTTCTCTCGTCGCTACACGCACCGTTATCGATATTTCCAATGTAGCCACTCGTGTCTTCTACAATACTATGAGGGTGACAAACAAGGAGACCAATCAGGATATAGAAGTCGCAGGATACAAATCAGTATCTACGATACTTGTCTCTGCTTTTAATCCGCAAAAGATTTTTAGTGCAGCGATGGTTTCCAACCAAAGTGCCACCAATAGCAGTAATACCAATTGTGGCAATAATAGTTCTGGATGTGTGGACAATAATGCTGGGACGCTTGACCCTAATGCTATATCTCAAGGCGCATCTGCTTCTGCAAAAAATATCGATCTTGGTTCGGCAGAATACGCAGGATACTTTATCATTCTTTGCATTATTGCTGCGGTGATCATGGGAGGAGTAGCAGCGATGTTTTGGACGGTGGCAATCTTCTTCCTTGGTAGGACGGTAGGATTTTATGTTGGCATGATTTTCTCTCCTTTTGCTTTCCTTACGAGAAGCATGCCGTTTTTTGATAAGTTAGAGACCATTAAATGGGGCGATTGGACGAAAGAGCTTATAAAAAATGCTGCGCTTGGTCCAGTATTTCTTCTCTTTTTGTATGTCATCGTCCTGTTTGCCAATTCGGGAGTCAAGACGATCATCTCGGGCAACTCGTTTTTTGAAACGGTCATTAGCGTCGTTGTACCAATGCTCATCCTCTACTTCCTTATGAAGCAGGCTGTGAACATTGCCAAGAACTATGCAGGAAAATTTGGTTTGTCGATCCAGAAAACGGTCGAAAAGACTATCGGCGGCGGTGCAGGCGCAGTCGTCGGCGCGGGGCTTGGTCTTGCGACAGGGGGAGCGTCGTTTTTGGGAACGCGTGCAGCGGGAATGTTAAAACTCAGTGAAAACTCAAGAACAAAATTACAAGAGCAACGGGCAGCAGGAGGTATTAGTGGGAGACTTGCAAGTATGAGGCTTGGACTCAATGACGCTGCCCAGAAGGGCACATGGGATTTTAGAAATACTAAAGCATTTAATACAATTCAAAATAATGCAAAAAGCATCGGTCTTCCACTAGAAGATAGATTAAGTCGTACACTCGGTCTTGGAAAAGATACTAACAAGGGTGGTATAAAGGCAGTCGAGAAGAAGGAAAAAGAAGAGGCCAAGAAGAAAATTGAATCCATTAAGACGGATCTTTCTGATAAAGAGGCGGCAGAGTTTTGGAAAAAAAGAGTTTACGACCGAGCGTATAAAGAGGCAGATGAAGAGCGGGTCCGAGAATTGCGTGCTACAGGAAAGACAGACGCAGAAATCAAGGAGATGCGAAGCAGAGGAACGTTTACTAATCGTACCTACAATGATGCTGTTTTTGACAAAGTAAAGATGCAAATGGAAGAGCGAAAAGTAGAAACCAACAAACAACTTACGCAGGCGCTCCGTGAAGAATTTGCCAAAACGATTAGCGAAGGTAAGACGCTCGGACAGCAAATGGCGGCACCAATTGGGGCGTTGGCAACAGGTGCAGCAGGAACGACTCTTGGTGCTGCAGGAATGCTCAGCAATCCTGTTGCTGCGCCGATGATGATGGCAGTTGCCTATGATCAGAACAGAAAGGCTCGCACAGAAAAGAGTGTTGCTGAAAAATATATTAAGGATGCAAAAGAGGCTAGAGCAAAAGGAAAACTTCCAAAAGAAGATCGTCTCGAGAAAGAAAAAGCAGATATAGAGAAGAAGCTCGAAAACCTCAACGCGTACTTTGATAGGATTTCAAAGA
Source organism: Candidatus Nomurabacteria bacterium (assembly GCA_020845875.1). Taxonomy (GTDB): domain Bacteria; phylum Patescibacteriota; class Minisyncoccia; order Phycocordibacterales; family UBA9973; genus UBA4124. Next base: position 10,601 of record JADLEY010000021.1, on the reverse strand, counting down.
ATTTTGGAGGTATGATGGATGCCATGATTGATGAGGCAAACGCTGGAAACCCTGCACTAGCAAAGTTTAGAGGGCGCGCAAAAGGATCTTACAGTAAGGATGATTATGATGATGTTGCAAATTATCATCGGCAGGAGCTGCAGGCGCGCACTAATGCACTCCAGATGGATATTGAAAACGTAAATAATGAATATGTAGCTGCACAACGCGCAGGAAATATTCATGAGGCAGCTAACCATAAAGCGAGACGCGACGATCTCTTGCGACAGAAACAGCAGCAAACTGATGAATTGGAAAACTTCAGCGAACAGCGAAGGAGTCGCTTGGAAGGTGATTTGGCAAAGAAAGAAAATGAGCTTGAGAAAATAAAGGAGAAGAACGAAAAAACTTCTGATAAATCAGGAGACAAGAAAAAGGAAGAGAAGAAAGATGAGAAGAAGTAATTATGGATACAGAACTGCAAACAACAGAAGAATCATTTGAACATATTCCGACCGAAGTGAAGGAGTATATTTACGGCGATGAATTTACAGCAGCGCTCAGTGGCTTATGTACTTCGCAGCGCCTTACCGAAGAAGAAACCGTGCTGTTTCGCGGTACTTTGTATGGATACATCGCTCAGACCTCTTCTGAAGAAGATCTCCTTGAGCGTATTCGCGCCATCAGTAAAGACCCAACAATGAACCAGACATTTATTTCATGGGTCAAAGAACATGTGTCTGATAAAATAGTACAACTTGTGACTGATGCGTATGTTGATCAGGAGATTGTGGATGATGAAGAGAGAGAAGAGAGTATGGCGCAGGGAGAGAAAATAGTACCTGCTCAGATAATCGCTCTACAACCTGATAATGTCATGGAATCACTCCGCACTCGCATGACACAGAGTGCAACGATTGCTCCTATTGTGCGGTCGGTGACTACACCTTCTCGTACCAGTGAATCACCTTCCTCTGCTACCCCTACAACTCCTGCGCCGGCTCAACACATTGATCCGTATCGAGAGTTGCCAGAGTAACATAGCTGTGGACTTCTTGGTACAATAGAGGAAGTAATGCAGTTTACCTATCGCGGCAAAAATAAAGAGGGAGAAATCGTCTCAGGTACTATCAGCGCCGATGATCGCAGCGATGCGGTCAAGTCAATTCGCGACAGTGGTATCTTGCCGGTATCAGTCGAGCAGAAATCGGGTATGAAGCTCAACATGAAGATTCCCTTGTTCAACAGCGTCAAACTTTCCGAGAAGATTATGTTTACCAAAAATGTCTCGGGTATGTTGCGTGCCGGGCTGTCGCTCTCGCGGGCTCTGGTCGTGCTAGGGAAACAGACAAAAAACGAGTATTTCAAAAAAATTATTACCTCACTTCTCGAGACAATCGACAAAGGATCCTCGCTCTCGGAAGGACTTGCGAAGTATCCGCGTGTCTTTTCATCGCTCTTTGTGGCGATGGTGAAATCAGGAGAGGAGTCAGGAGGGCTACCTGCGGCGCTTAGTGATATTGGAGTTAATCTCGAGAAGACATATGCGCTCAATCGCAAAATCAAGAGTGCACTTATGTACCCCTCTATCATCATTGCGGTGATTGTGATTATCGGTATTCTCATGTTTGTCTATGTGGTACCGACATTGGTCGCTACTTTCAAGGATCTCGGAGCAGAACTCCCGACTTCGACCAAGATCATTATCTTTTTGAGTGATTTCATTTCGGGTAATGTTGTTTGGATCGTTGTCATTCTTTTGGTGTTGGTCGCGGGTGGATATGCAGCTTTCCGTATGAAATCGACGAAGCGAATGATCGACTTTGTTTCTGTACGCGTACCGGTACTCGGAACTCTTATTCAAGAGATCAACGCTGCCCGTACCGCCCGCACACTCTCCTCGCTCATCTCCTCCGGCGTCGATATCAGCCGCGCGATTACGATTACCAAAGAGGTTCTCCAAAATACTTACTACAAAACGGTGCTCGACGAGGCGCTCTCTGCGGTGGAGCGTGGCGAGCCGATTTCGGGCGTCTTCAAGCGCCATCTCACGCTCTACCCAGTGATGCTCGGCGAGATGATGGAGGTGGGAGAAGAGACGGGCAAGCTCACGGGCATGCTCTCCGATGTAGCGCTCTTTTACGAAGGGGAAGTCGAAGCAAAGACCAAGGATCTCTCTACCATCATCGAGCCGGTCTTGATGGTCTTTATCGGCGCGGCGGTGGGCTTCTTTGCGGTGTCGATGCTCTCGCCGATGTACTCGATTATGGATAGTATTCAGTAGCATGAAGCACTCCTCGCGACAGATCCAGCAGGGACTTACCCTTATCGAAGCACTCGTCGCCTCTGCGATTTTCGCTATGTTTTCTCTCGCTATTTGCCGGCTGTATGTGACGGTCTTTACCCTTGCTGGGACGATTCGCACCAAGACGGTGATGACCGAAATTGCGAGCGAACAGTTTGAGTTTGTCCGCAACCTCCCGTATGCCTCTGTGGGCACCGTGAGCGGCATTCCTGCCGGCGTCGTCGTGCCGGAGCAGACGGTCACGCGAAACGGAGTCTCGTTTACCGTGCGTACTACTATCAGAAATATCGACGACCCCGCCGACGGCACGCTCGGCGGCTCGCCAAACGACCTCTCTCCGGCGGACAAAAAGATGGTGGAGGTGGCGGTGTCTTGTACTGCCTGCCATGCCGAGACGAGTGTGACCTATACGAGCCTCGTCGCGCCAAAAAATCTTGAAACAGAAAACGGCAACGGCGCTCTGATTGTGCGTGCCATCAATGCGAGCGGTGTGCCGGTTGCGGGAGCATCCGTGCATATCGAAAACGCCTCACTCTCTCCTGCGGTTGATATTACCGACATCACCAACAACCTCGGCGTGCTCACCATCGTGGATGCGCCGCCGGCGTCGCAGTCGTACAAAGTGACGGTGACAAAGGGCGGGTACTCGAGCGAGGAGACATTTCCTATCGGCGCTCCCGCAAACCCCAATCCGCTGAGACCGCACCTAACGGTGGCGGCAAATACCATTACCCAGAGCACGTTTGCCGTCGACGAGACGGGGGCATACGATATACGAACGCAGGATGCGATGTGCTCGCCTATCGGCGGTATTGGCGGGACGCTCACCAGTAGTGCACTCATCGGCAGCTCGCCGGATGTTCCGAAGCACGTGCTTTCATTCACGACTTCCTCGCTTGGCGAAGATGAGCTTGATGGCGTGGAATGGGGAACGTATGCGCTTGCCATCATCGGCAGCACCTATGATGTAGTCGGTACCAATCCGATTGCGCCACTCGCGCTGCCGCCCGGCTCATCGCAGATGCTCACCATTACACTCGCACCCAACGATCCCCAGCGTCTTGTCATCGGCGTCGTCGACAACGCAGGGCTGCCGATTGCAGGAGCGCAGGTAGAAATCGACGGACCGTCCGGGACACTGAGCAGCACCAGTAATCAGGGGTCGGTCATGCAGACCGATTGGGATGGCGGCGCAGGACAGGAGACTGTTGGAGACTGGGATCGTTTCCTTACCAGCAGCGGCCTTGCAATCTCGGGCGGGGCGCTCTCTCTGGTGCCGTCGGGGACAAGCGGGGAGCTGACGTCTTCGGCGATTGACCTCGGCGGCGAGTCTACGTTCCAGCAGCTCTCGTGGGCGCCGTTCAATCAGCCGGTAGCGACAGGTACGGCGCCGGTGAAGTTTCAAATCGCGACCGCCGCGACCAACGACGAAGAGACGGTGTGGGAGTACCTCGGCCCCGACGGCACTCCTGCGACGTACTATACAGCGACCCCTTCTGACATTGCCGATGTGCACAACGGCGCGCGGTATGTGCGTTACAAAGTATTTCTCTCCACTGAGGAGGCGAGCGTGACGCCGACGCTCACCGACATAGCGCTTACCTACACAGCGGGGTGCCTGCCGCAGGGGCAGGTGGACTTTGGCGGGCTCGCTGCGGGCACCTATCACGTCACCGTAGAAAAGGCAGGCTTCCAAACACTGGAGAAAGACATTACACTATCAGGAGATACGTATGACCTCATCACGCTCACTCCTTAATACCGCAGGATTTACGCTCGTCGAAATCACGATAGTGGTTGCTATTGCCGCTGCGGTGACACTTGCACTTACCAAGTTTCAGAGCGATATCTTCTCGCTCAATCGAGTGTTTTTCAACTCATTCTCCGGTGGCGATCAGGCACAGAAACTCCTGCGCCCAATGACGGCAGAAATCCGCTCCGCCTCTCCCAGCTCCAACGGCGCTTACCCGATCGAATCCTTTGGCGCCAATGACTTCGCCTTTTTTAGCGATATCAACAATGACGGCAAAAAAGAGTGGCTGCGATACTACGTCTCGGGGACGACGATGTACAAAGAGGTAATTGTGCCGACCGGTTCTCCGCTCACCTATGAGCAGTCAAACAAGCAGACGTCGACTTTCATGACCGGAGTGCGCAATATCGAAAGCGATGTGCCCACCTTCCACTACTACGATGCGACATACAGCGGCGGAGTGAGCGGAGAAGTGGCATCCGGCACCGGCGATATCGAGGACATTCGCCTCGTCCGCGTGACGGTGGTGGTCGATGCCGATCCGCTGAAGCCTCCCGCTGCTATGGAAATCTCGACGCAGGTGCTGATTCGCAATCTCAAACAGCAATAATTATGCCGCTTTTCGATACACACAAACAAAAAGGATTTATGCTGCTGGGGGTGCTTATTTTCTCGGCGATTGCAATCATTATTGTGACGGCGTTTGTGCGCTGGGGGCAGGTGAGCATTACGCTCTCGCGCCGCGTGCTCGCGCGGGAACAGGCGCTCGACATCGCAGAGGCAGGTATCGAGCATACGCGCTGGTACCTCTCTCATTTCCAGAGCGAATATACCTTTGGGACTGAGGACGATGGGCCGTACACCTATCCTTTCTACAATAAGGACGGCGTGCAGATAGGGATGTATACCATCACAATCACCCCTCCGATGACGGGCTCATCGCTCGTGAGCATTCGCTCGACGGGGACACTTACTTCCGATTCCTCGGTCTCGCGTACTATCAATGTGAAAATTGCTATCCCCTCATTTGCGAAGTATGCGGTGGTGGCCAACGACAACATGCGTTTCGGAAGCGGTACCGTCACGTACGGGCCGATTCATTCCAACGGAGGCATCCGTTTTGACGGGCTTGCCTACAACAAAATCACGAGCGCACTAGCAAAATACGATGACCCTGACCATGATGACAGCGGCGCCGAAAAGCTGGAGTTTGGCGTGCACACGCACCTGAACACCTCAGGGGTAGTGCAGGAGAGTTATCGTCCGCTCGAAGTGCCGCCTGCAGTGATGCAGGCGCGCACTGATGTCTTTAAGGCAGGAAGAGAGTTGTCGGTGCCAGCAGTAGACTTCGCCGGTATTACGACCGACCTTGCGACCATCAAAGCGGGAGCGCAATCCGCGGGGCGGTATTTCCCTGCCTCCGGCTCTCGAGGGTACCAGATGATTTTGAAAACCAACGACACGTTTGATGTATATCGGGTCAACACGCTCGTCTCCGCACCATCTGGATGCAGCACCAATGGTGAGGCGGAGTGGGGGACGTGGAGCATCAATACCAAAACATTTGTCGGCAATTATGCCATCCCCGAAAACGGGCTGGTCTTTTTTGAAGACAACGTATGGGTAGAGGGAACAATCAATACTGCGCGCATCACGATTGCCTCCGCGCGCTTCCCTGATAGTCCCACGACAAGAAAGAGTATCACCGTCAACAATAACCTCACCTATACCAACGAAGACGGACAGGATGTCATTGCGCTCATTGCCCAAAATAATATCAATGTCGGCATGGTTTCGCAGAGCAATCTCGGTATTGATGCGGCGCTCGTGGCGCAAAACGGCCGCGCGGGGCGTTTTTACTACAAAAATTGCTCGACGTACGACTCGCGTACCCGCATCACGCTCTACGGCATGATTGCGACCAGCAAACGCTACGGCTTCGCCTACACCGACGGCACAGGCTACGCCACTCGTATCATCTCCTACGATACCAACCTCCTCTATGCACCGCCGCCCAACTTTCCGCTGGCCGCCGACAACTATCAAATCATTTCGTGGGAAGAATTGGAGTAGGAGTGCTGTGCTATACTGCTTGGATGAAATCGTTACTGGCACTGAACTGGAAAATGGCGCCCGAAAAGCCCACCGACGCCATCCGCCTCGCAAAGTCTGTCGCGGCACTCTCAAAAAAGTATAAAAAGAATATCTCCTTTATCGCATGCCCTCCGTTTGTTCACCTTGCGGCGGTGGCAAAGGCGTCAAAAGCGTTTCGCGTGGGCGGGCAGTTGGTTGCAGCAGACTCTACAGAAGCGCAGACAGGACTTATCAGTGCGGGGATGCTGAAGGCCTCGGGCGCACAGTATTGCATCGTTGGGCACAGCGAAGCGCGCGCGAGGGGAGAGAACAACGAAGTGGTGGCACAGCAAATAGCACGCCTTGTGGAAAAGAAGATAATTCCTATCGCCTGCGTGGGCGAGCGAGCGCGCGATACCCAAGGGTGGTATCTAAGTGAAGTGAAGGATCAGGTCGAGAGCATTCTTTCGGCACTGCCCCGTGCGGCGCTGCGGCAGCTCGTCATTGCCTATGAGCCGGTGTGGGCCATCGGTGTGCGTGCGGAGCGTGTGGCGACGCCCGCTGAGTGCAGGGAAATGATTATTTATATTCGCAAGGTAATTGCCGATACGTGCGGCGCCAAGGCCAGTGAGAGCGTGACGATAGTGTACGGCGGGTCGGTCGATGAAAAAAATGCCCGCACCTTTCTCACCGAAGGCGCCGCACAGGGGCACCTCGTCGGGCGGGCGAGCCTTGATGTCAAGCGGCTCGGGGCGCTTGCGGCATCACTCATAACATAGTATGCGTCCTCTCACTACTATTCCTCAGCTCAAAGGAAAACGCGTCCTCATCCGCGTCGATTACAACGTCCCGCTCAAAGGGTCGAAGATTGTCGATGCCCGCCGCATTGAGAGCTCGTACAAAACGATTGATGCCATACTAAAAAAGGGCGGTGTCCCCGTCCTTCTTGCCCACCTGGGCGACGGGAAAGAGTCGCTTGCCCCGATTGCGCGCTTTCTTTCAAAGCGATACAAAAAACTACTTTTCCTTAAGGGTCCTATTGAGGGAGGTGCGCGCGAGTGGGTACTTTCTCATAGTACAAAAGGCATGGTGATTCTCCTCGAAAATCTCCGTCGCTCGAAGGGGGAGACAGGCAATAGTGTGACGTATGCTCGCGCACTTGCTGCGCTCGGTGAGGTGTATGTCAATGATGCGTTTTCGGTGTCGCACCGTGCGCACGCCTCTGTGGTGGGGCTGCCGAAACTGCTGCCGTCGTACGCGGGGTATCAGCTCATGCGAGAGATTGCCGCGCTTTCTCCGGTCGTCTCCGAAACAGTACCGCACCCTTTCCTTTTTATTTTGGGGGGAGCGAAATTTGATACGAAGATTCCGCTCATCAAGCATTTTATTGAGCGCGCCGACGGCGTGGTGATTGCGGGAGCGATTTTGAATACGTTTTATAAGGCTGCAGGGTATACCGTCGGAAAGTCGGTGGTGGAAAGCGGGTTTGAAAAAACAATCGCCCCGCTCCTCGCTTCTCCCGCACTTCTCTTGCCGACCGATGTTGTCGTAACGCGAGGAACGGCCGCACTCACTCTCTCGGTCGATGAAGTGCAAAAAGGAGACGTGATTGTCGATATCGGGAAGGAGAGCATCGCCCGCATTGCGGAGAAAATCGCAAAAGCGAAACTTGTCGTCTGGAACGGTCCGACGGGGTGGTATGAGAAAGGGTACACCAAAGGGACGGTGTCGCTGGCTCGTGCTATCGCACAGTCGCGTGCCCGCGCTGTTATCGGCGGCGGCGATACTACGGCGGTACTCGAAAAGATGCTACAGAAGATCCCCACCAATAAGCGCATTTTTATCTCTACCGGCGGCGGAGCGACGCTCGAGTATCTCTCCAGAGGGGCGCTTCCGGGAATCGAAGCGCTCGGCTAGAGTGCGGAAGCAATACGCGTACGATAGACCTGCGCCTCCTCGTCGCTCGCATACGGTTCGTGAGCGCGAAGCAGGTGCCCCGATACTTCTTCAGTGAGGAAGCGGGGGATAAGGTGAATGTGGAAGTGTGGCACTTCATTGCCTACCACGCTTACCTGTACAAAATCGCACGACAGCCCCTTTCTCATCGCGCGGATGAGATGGTTTGCTTTGACGAAAATGTCGGCAATAATCTCGTCGGGAGCTTCGTGTATCCATGCATACTGTTCCTTGGGAATAAGGAGTGTATGTCCTTTGGCGACAGGGTTGATGTCGAGGAAGGCGAGGAAACGGTCGTCTTCGTAGACCTTGGTTGCCGGTATTTCTCCCCTGATAATCTTGCCGAATACAGTGTCGTTTTGCATATAAACCCCAGTATAGCACTCGTGGTACAATCTCCCTCATGACTCCCACACTCCCGACGCCTGATGAACTAGAGGCGCTCCTTTGCGAGCAACGCGGGCTCTCTGAAGAGACAAAAAAAGACTTCCTGTACCCGAAATACGAGCTCGGTGACCCCTTCCTCTTTGCCGATATGGAGCGGGCGGTGGAGCGTATCAAGCGCGCAGTAGACAGTGGCGAGCAGATAGGAATATTTGCCGACTATGACTGCGACGGCATTCCGGGAGCGGTGGTGCTCCTTGATTTTTTCTCGGTGCTCGGTGCGCGCGAGTGTGTGCACATCTACATCCCCGATCGGCATGACGAAGGGTACGGCGTGAACGCACAAGGGCTCGACTTTTTTCAAGAAAAAGGGGTGACGCTCATGCTCACCGTTGATGTCGGTATTACCGCACTTGCCGAAGTGGCGGATGCAAACGGCCGTGGCATTGACGTCATCGTGACCGATCACCACGCGCCGCTTCCCGAGAAGCCGGCAGCGTACGCAGTCATTCATCCTGTGCACAGCGAGTATCCGTGCAAAGAGCTCTGCGGAGCGGGTGTTGCCTTCACGCTCGTGCGCGGTTTTTTGCAGCGCGCTGGCGCTGACTATGGCATCAAAGAAGGGCGGGAGAAGTGGCTTCTTGACCTCGTCGGCTTTGCAACACTCTCAGATATGGTGCCGCTCGTAGGAGAAAATCGCGTGCTCGCTGCCTATGGGCTAGTGGTGATGCGCAAGACAAGGCGCATGGGCTTACGCACGCTTTTTGCGGGAGCGGGGCTCTCGCCGGAGCGGCTCACCGAGCAGGATCTCACCTTTACGCTCGCGCCGCGGCTCAATGCGGCCTCCCGTATGGCGAGCCCGATGCTCGCGTTTAATCTCCTCTCTTCTACTGATCGCGTCTCCGCGGAAGCAATCGTGCGCGAGCTCGAAGCGATTAACAGTGACCGCAAGCTTTTGGTGGCGCGTATTGTGAAGGAGGCGCATGCGCAGCTCGATCGTCGCGAACTTCCCGAAATCGTCGTCATCGGCAATCTTGGGTGGCGCCCTGCGGTGCTCGGGCTCGTGGCAAACAAACTACAGGAGACGTACGAGCGGAGCTTTTTTGTCTGGGGCGGCAACGGCGGCGAGGTGCTCAAAGGCTCGTGCCGCATGAAGAGCGATCACCATGCCGCCCGCATCTTCCAGGCACTCCCCGATGGGGTGGTAGTGGATGCGGGCGGACACCAAGCAGCTGGCGGCTTTTCTGTGGCAAAAGAGAAAGTACATTTCCTCGAAGCGGAGCTCAACGGGGCACTCGCGCGCGTTGAAGGGGTGGAAGCCGAAGAGACAGAAAACGAGGCACTGCCTCTCCCGCTTGCTACTGTCACCGCGCGGCACTATGAAGTCATCCGCCGCTTCGCACCCTTTGGCGTGGGCAATCCCGAACCGCAGCTCTTGTTTCGCGATACGACAGTCCTCAGCACAAAAAAGTTCGGCAAGACAAAAGAACATCTTGAGATGGTGATTGCCGACAGCAGCGCGCAAGTGACGGCGTTTACGTTTTTTGCTACTCCTTCGCTTGAGGCACGCGCTACCGTAGGAGAGCGGCTCTCTTTTACCGCAACACTTGAGCCCGGCTGGCGCGGCGGGATGCGGCTACGAATAAAAGAAGTGTTGTAAAACAAGTATCATTTCTCCTCGAGAAATAGATCGGTCGCGTAGTATTGCTGCGCTTGACAAAGAATAATCTCTCTGTACGATTACAGTATGACTACCGCACTCAAAACAGAAATAAAATCGCTTGTTCGTGAGAGTGTTCGCGAAGTGCTCTCTGCAGAGCTTGCGCAGGTACGCACCGCATTTCTCTCCGCAGTCAGCCCGCTTGAGATGAAAGATATCGCAAAGCGATATAAGAAGCCGTCAAAAACAGCGGCACGAAGTATTCGTGTGCGTATCTAGCCGCTTATGGATTGGGACATTTCATTTTCTCGGCAGGTAGTGAAATTTCTTGCAAGCAATCATCTTGGTGACGCAGCGGTCACCGAGCCGGTTACAAAAGCAGTCCGTAAACTCTCCGGCGAACAGGTCGCAATAGATATCAAAAAACTTTCAGGAGACTGGGAGGGGTACCTCCGCGTGCGGACAGGGAAGAAGCGAATCATTTTTTCGGT
>JADLEY010000020.1 GCA_020845875.1 Candidatus Nomurabacteria bacterium | reverse complement strand
GAGCCACGCGGAGCGTGGCGAATCCTTGCAGAATCAGGATTTCTTGGGGGGAATTCAGAACAGACGGCACTTCGTGCCGACCATATTTTTTGCGGAAATTTGAATCCCGACTTGTTGCGGAAGCGGTGAGATTCGAACTCACGGCCCCATTGCTGAGGCTCCTGTTTTCAAGACAGGTGCAATCGACCACTCTGCCACGCTTCCAGTAGCGTCACCATACCATAAACAACCTCTTCGCTCAAATCGAATCATTCCTATATACTGACCCTTGTATGAAAGAAAAAATGAATGGTTTTATAAACTTTATTAGAGAACAAGGCGTAGTAGGACTCGCTGTCGGATTTATTCTTGGTGGAACTGTTTCAAAAACAGTATCATCTCTGGTAGATAATGTTATCAACCCTGTTATCGGTCTTGCGCTTGGCAAAGTAGATCTTGCAGAAAAAGCAATAACACTTGGTACTGCAACTCTCAAGTGGGGCTCATTTCTTTCGAGCGTTATCGATTTTGTGATTGTTGCAGCAGTAATATATTTCGCAGTGAAAGGCTTGAAGCTCGACAAACTCGACAAAGCAAAGGAAGCTTGAAAGTAATAGTGCTATACTGACTCTTGGTATGGAGTCAAAACAAAACACCCATTCCAATAAAGGCTCTATTGCCCTGTCGTGGAACGCGCTTGAATTTGAAGAGAAAGAGAGACATCCCGACTGGCTCTGGACCGTAGGCCTAGTTTTTGCTCTTGCAGCAACTGTTGCTTTCTTTTACAGCAATCTGTTTTTTGGTATTTTTCTTCTTATTGCCGGCACAGTGGTCATCATCTACTCCTTCCAAAAACCAAAACTCCTCCTTATTGAAATTGCTGAAAAAGGGCTCTTTATCGATGAGGAAGAAATCCCTTTTGATCGAATAGTGCAATTTTGGCTTGACGAAACAGACAAACCCGATAAGCTGTTGCTACGAGTCAAAGGCTCGTTTATCCCCGTGCTTTCGCTCCCCTTACATAGGGTATCAGCGGAGCAAGTACGTGCTTCCCTTGCTCCGCATACCAAAGAGAAGTTTCTAAGGGAATCTCGTAGTATCAAACTTTTTGACCGTATCGGATTTTAGTTTTTCCTCTCGTCGTTCAATGGATAGGACGCAACTTTGCGGAAGTTGTGATGCAGGTTCGATTCCTGCCGAGAGGACAATTATTGTATCCCCGCCCATTCCTTAATTTCCTTGTATTCTACTTCCCCACACAACCATGCCTTTGTTTCGTCGTTGTAAAAGAAAGGTACGCCACCACAGTCATCTTCGGTATCGAGCTTTTTGATGAGCTCCATGTTTTCTTTGTTGTGCCACACTTCCTTGCGCTCTACTGCCACCTGCGGGTACTCCTCCATTAGCTTATTAGTAAGCTTGCGCATCTTTTGACAGTGAGGACACTCTTCTCCATAAAACTCGTACAACATGCCCTTAGTATATCAAATACAAAAAACGTCTATCGGGGCGCTTTTTGTATTACCCATAGTGAGGTAACAAACTATTTCTCTTTTGCCATTCGTGATAGACGAGCTTTTTTGCGAGAGGCAGTATTTTTCTTGATGACCCCTTTCTTTGCGGCTTTGTCGATTGCAGCGTAGGCAGCCGAGAGGCTTTCGGTGGCCTTCTTCCAGTCCTTTGAGACAGCGAGCGTCTGTACTGCTTTTACTCCTTCCTTCATAACCTTTTTGGTACGGTCATTGACAGCACGCTTACGGTCAGCAACTCGGAGAGCCTTTTTTGCGTTTCGGGTGATTGGCATAACGGGTGCACTATACACCGACACACCTCTTTTGGCAATGCGATACGCCAAGATGGTATGATGAAAGTATGATTGCTCGCATTTCTGGCACTACCATCGAATACATAGAAAAAGGTGTCGTTGTCGACACCGGCAACATTGGCTATGCCGTCTTCACGCCGAGTACACCACCGCTTGGAACAGTAATCACTCTCCACACGCATCTCGTCATTCGCGAAGACGCACAGGAGTTGTACGGATTTGAAACCTCAGAAGAAAAGAGTCTCTTTGTGAAGCTCGTCGGTGTCAGTGGCGTCGGCCCCAAGACTGCCCTTCAGATGCTCACGCTCTATCCGCTCGCCGAGCTCGTGCGCATCATCAAGACATCCGATGCAAAGTCTATTGCGCTCGTCCCAGGTATTGGCAAGAAGACCGCTGAAAAAATCTCTATAGATCTCAAAGATAAGCTCGATCATTTTGAAAGCGCGAGTGAAGGCCCTGCACACGACCTCGTCGAAGCGCTGCTGTCCCTTGGCTACAGTGAACAGCAAGTACGCGGTGTTATCAGCACTGTCGATACTGCTCTCCCGCTTCAAAAACAAATCACCACCGCCCTCCAACTCCTGCAGCAATAAGGGCATGTCGTGCCATCGGTGTATACTCTAGGGATGGGAGAATTGAAATGGTTTATCCTCGCACTTATCGTCATGTGGATACTGTGGGTACTCACCGGCGGGTATACCGAGCGCATAGACAACAAAGACAAACCGTTCATCGAACAACCGACCAAGGCGTTTGATAGCGGCAGGCCGTATACGTTCGAAGAATTTAAACAGCGATACTAATGTGCCCTCAGCAGGGCTCGAACCTGCGACCGTCTCCTTAAAAGGGAGCTGCTCTACCAGCTGAGCTATGAGGGCATTGCAAATTGCGTGGAAAACTATACCATACAAGCCGTATGGAATCAATCGTCCTCGTGCTGTGCGATATTCGTAGTAACGAAAATGTTGGCTCACTCTTGCGTACTGCAGATGCGGCGGGGATAAATAAAGTATATCTTTGCGGCATTACTCCTGCACCCATTGACCGCTTTGGCCGTCCAGTATCTGCAATCACAAAAACAGCGCTCGGCGCAGAACAAACAGTTGCATGGGAAAAGCCTATTGACACATTGATACTTCTTGGCAACCTAAAACGATATGGATATCAGATCATCGCTATCGAACAGTCAGAAAAAAGTGTAGATTACAAAACCGTATCATCTACCGCACTCGTCGCTTTTGTACTAGGAAATGAAGTCAAGGGACTTACGCCAGAGGTGCTCATGCTCGCTAATACTATTGCCGAGATCCCGATGCGGGGCACAAAAGAGTCGCTCAATGTCGCGGTCGCCGGCGGAGTAGCTCTTTTTCGTATACTCAATGTATAAAAGATTCGATACTTTTATACCGAGTCTTGTTCTTGCTTAGTGCACCTTGAAAAAGAATGTGAGCGCAGTGCCGAGGAGAAGTCCTAAGACGATATACCACCACTTGTCTTTACACCTATCGTGGCGATGCCCAATGACAAATTCTCCAATGATAAATGTGTAGGCAAACACCGTAATGATATCCACCAATGCCTCATGTTCATGGAGCACCCACGACCCGAGGCTTCCCAGTCCAACACCTGCAGTCATACCTGCAAATGTAGTGATGAGCACCCATTGCCAGCGGATACCGAGATCTTTAAAGGCCGCGATCAGTACGCCTTGGCGAAAGGCTTCATGCAGTATGATGCCTGCCACCACGAGACTGCCGGCGAGCGCTCCCTGCCCAACAAATGTTTCATACGCAGAAAATCCATCTATTGCAGGATGAAAGATGTTGGCAAGAAAGAGTACTGTCGTTGCGACTACATCGAGCGGAGAGTCGCCGGTGTGCGTGTGCTCGTGATGAAAATGTTGCGCTGTTTTTTTTGCCAGCAGTATCGCAACAACAATCACTGCAAGCGCACAGATAAATAATACTGGCATCTCAACAAGCTCTAGAAGAATACCGACAACAAATACTGTGATTAGCCCGGTGAGTGTAGCGCGAACAGGGGTGTGAAGAAGTATATGTGTCATAATGTACCTTTTAGTTTTACTCTATCAAACCTGCCAAGTGCAAGCGCTTGTCAAAACGACTTCTGAGCGCTATTATGAAGGCATATGATGAAAAAACATGGATGGTGGATTATCACTTTGGTAATCATTTCTGTCGTTATCGGATTCCTCGTGGTACAAGCAAAGAAGCCTGGGAAGTACGACAACTTTGCGCAATGCATCTCTGATAGTGGAGCGAAGTTTTATGGCACATGGTGGTGTCCGCACTGTCAAGCACAAAAGGCATTGTTTGGAAAATCAGCACAGCTTCTACCATACGAAGAATGCCAGACTCGCAGCCGCAAAAATACTCCGATCTGCATTGAAAAAGAAATCACCAGTTATCCGACATGGATTTTCACCGATGGTACTCGCGTGAGCGGAGAGCAGACTTTTGAGCAGCTCGCCAGCTACACTTCGTGCGCTGCACCTACTCTCTAATCTTTTTTCTGTATGACATTTGATACCTTCCTCGCACTTGGCACTATTGCTCTCCAGATCGGCATTCTCATCACCCTCATCGCATGGATTGCAAAGGCACCATTTGCAACATGGGTTGCGGCTCATAGCGGCATTCTACTTTGTTTCATCTTCACCGCCGCAATGCTCGGCTCGCTCACCTATTCAGAAATATACGATTTTGCACCATGCATTCTCTGTTGGTATCAGCGCCTCGCAATTTTTCCTATTGCCTTCCTTTCCTACACCAGCAATCTTGCAAAGAGTGCGCTCCTTCGTTTGCAGGTACTCATTCTTGCAAGTGCAGGCTTCGCAGTATCGCTCTATCACAACTACACCTCTATCCAAAGGATGAGTGGTGTCTGCGGCTCTGATGGTGTTTCTTGCAATACACTCTACGTGTTTGAGTTTGACTATATCACTATCCCGATGATGGCGGTTACTGTACTTGCTGCAGGTATTCTCCTGTCGCTCCTTGCCTCTTCAAAAGCACAAAAGTAACACAGAAATAGGATATACTGAAGTGTATCCATGGTCACCTTTGACGAAAGCAATCAACAGAAGCGTCTTGCATCGCTTCGTAAAGAAGAGGAAGAAGAGTTGGTAGAAATGTTAGCAACTTCTCGCTATGGCATCCCGTATACCAACCTCTCTTCGCAACCTATCGACAACGACGCACTCCGCTTGCTCGAAGAAAAAGAGGCTCGTACCTACGATGTAGGCGCATACAAACTTGTCGGCCGCAAAGTTTCACTTGCAGTGCGTTCTCCTGTTGCCGACGGCGCTGTTGCTGCAAAGGCATTTCTTGAAAAGAAAGGATACGAGGTGACGATGGTCATGGCAAGTGAGACGAGTATCCAGAAAATCTGGGGGCGCTATGCAGACCTCTCCTACGCGACACAGAGCCGCGCCGGCTCACTTAATGTCTCAGCGAGTATTCTCGAAGAGTTGAGTAAGACGGTACGCTCAATAGATGATGCCGTGAAGAAGATTAGTGAGTCGATGCAGGAAGACACGATTGGCACTGGCCAGCGCGTCTCCCGTATCCTCGAAATCATTCTCGGTACCGGTATCGGTCTCGGCGCTTCAGATATCCATGTGGAGCCGATGGAAGACCATGCTGAGCTGCGCTTCCGTCTCGACGGCGTACTACACCTCATCACCACCTTCGATCATGAGACATATCACAAAATAAATACCCGCATCAAGCTCCTCTCTGGTCTCAAGCTCACCATTAGCAGCAATCCGCAAGACGGCCGCTTTAGCGCGTTTCTCGGACGAGACGAAGATGGCGTCGAGATCAACTTCCGTACCTCACTGATTCCTGGAGCATACGGAGAGAGTATCGTGCTGCGTATCTTGAACCCCAAGAGCATCCGCGTCACCCTCGACAAGCTCGGTATTTCTGCGCCGATGTATGAGATATTTATGCGTGAGATCCAAAAGCCGCATGGCATGGTGCTTCTCACTGGTCCGACCGGAAGCGGAAAGACGACGACGCTTTACTCCTTCCTCCAAAAGATATTTACGCCAGAAATTAAAATCATCACTATTGAAGACCCAGTCGAGTATCACCTTGCCGGCATCACCCAGACGCAGGTCGATCATAAAAAAGGTTACACCTTCCTCGAAGGACTGCGTAGCGCTCTGCGCCAAGACCCTGACGTCATCATGGTGGGAGAAATCCGGGACAGTGAGACGGCAAAAATCGGCGTTGAAAGTGCGCTCACCGGCCACCTTGTCTTCTCGACGCTTCACACCAACAATGCCTCTGGCGTCATCCCGCGCCTCATTGACCTTGAGGTAAATCCCAAGATTCTGGTCAGTGCACTCTCACTCTCTATCGCCCAGCGTCTGTGCCGTACACTTTGTCCTGACTGCAAGTACGAGCGCGACATCACCGACGAAGAGAGGCATCATGTGGAGCACATCTGGGATACCGCCGTGGCACACGGCAAAAACGTAGAGCAGTTTGGTGTAAAGCGTGACGTGACCAAACTCTGGAGCGGCAAAGGCTGCCCGACCTGCAACAACACCGGCTACAAAGGGCGTATTGGTATCTTTGAGTGCATCCAGATGGATGCAAATATAGAAAAAATCATCATGCAGGAGCCGACCGAGCGCGATATCAAAGCACTCGCCGACAAGCAGGGCACGCTCGATATGCGCGAAGATGGCATGGTCAAAGTGTTACAAGGACTGACCGACTTCGCCGAAGTAGCAAGCGTCGTTGATTTGGAGGATGAAAAATAAAAAAACACCACAAACGCGGTGTTCAAAATAGTTGTTATCAAAAAAGCACTAATCTCTAAACAGTCCTTGTGAATATAGAAAACGCAAGTAAGGAAAAGTTGTGGGATAGCTCCAGTCGAAACCAAGGCGTCCGACGCGTAAACCTAGAACCGCAAGGGCTGACTGCTTAGAGATTAGTGCCTTCTCGAAGAAACAAGTTTTAGTGGTAGACTGGGAGAGTATTTCCTCCCCTGCTACGTTCTGGAAGAAGTATAGCATAGAGCAAAGAATATGTCAAGCACCCCACTATCCCCCTCCCAAACCCCTTCCGACGACCAGTTTTCGGACAATGTCTTGCGTCCGTCGTCATTTGACCAGTATATCGGGCAGGACAACATCAAAAAAAACCTCTCCATCCTCATTGGTGCTGCAAAAGCGCGCGGTCATGCCCCTGAACATGTGCTTTTTTATGGCCCTCCCGGGCTCGGTAAGACGACGCTCGCGCATGTCATTGCCAAAGAAGTCGGTGCAAATCTCAAAGTCACCTCTGGCCCATCTATTGAGCGCGTAGGAGACCTTGCCGCCGTCCTCACCAATCTCCAACCTGGAGATATGCTCTTCATCGACGAAATCCATCGCCTCAACAAAGCCATCGAGGAGGTGCTCTACCCTGTCATGGAGACGGGCAAGCTCGATATCATGATTGGCAAAGGGCCGTCGGCGCGCACTATTCAGCTTGATCTGCCGCCATTTACCCTGCTCGGCGCTACGACACGTTTTGGCATGGTGTCTTCGCCACTGCGCAGCCGCTTTTCTGGCGGAACATTTCGCCTCGACTTTTATACTGACGAAGAGATAGAAGACATCCTTGCGCGCTCAGCACAGCTACTTGCTATCGAGATGCCTCGCGAGCAGCTCCCGCGTATCCGCTCACGCAGTCGCAACACGCCGCGCATTGCAAACTATCTTCTGCGCCGCGTACGCGACTACGCGCAAATGCACGAGAGAGAACTTGATCCTGCCACTATTGAAGAAGCCTTTAACCTCCTAGGACTCGACGAACACGGCCTTTCGAAAAGCGACATTGCGATCGTGAAGGCGATCCAGGAGAAGTTTTCTGGCGGGCCGGTAGGTATCAAAAATCTCGCTGCCGCCACCGGCGAAGACGAAGGAACTATCGAGGATGTGATCGAGCCGTACCTTATCCAGCTCGGTTTCATCGAACGCACTCCGCGCGGTCGAACACTCTCAGAAAAAGGCAGACGCTACCTCTCACAGTATGAATCCTAGTACTGAGCGCATCCTCGCAGTTGATCCTGGATATGACCGCTGCGGTGTGGCAGTACTCACCAAGAGCGCCTCTCTCCCCGATATTTTGTACTCTACCTGTATCACCACCAACAAAAAGGATGCGCAGGAAAAGCGTCTTGCAGATATCTATTACGCCTTGGAGAAAGTCATTATCCAATGGCAGCCGACCGCGCTTGCATTAGAGACGATTTTTTTCTCTGTAAACAAAAAGACTGCTATCAAGGTAGCCGAAGCGCGTGGGGCCATTCTCCTTTTGGCAGGAACCACCGGACTCCCTCTTATCGAACTTTCTCCGCAAGAAGTGAAGCTCTCGATGACTGGTGTAGGAAATGCAAAAAAAGAACAGGTGCAAAAGATGGTCTCGCTCACCCTGAAACTCGACACAAGCAAACGATTGGATGACGAAATAGACGCAATTGCACTTGGCGCTGCCGCACTCCAAAAAGTACGTGTGGAAAACTTCAAAAAATCACTTGCATAGCTTTTTGGAAGTATGCTACAACTAGTGGCATATCAGTAAAAAGAACAACGAAGTACCTATGTCGTACGACGAAGATCAAAACAACAACGAAGAGTTTACCGAAACTGAGATGCCTGAGCTACTCGAAGATGAGACCACTGAAGAGCTCGATCTCAAAGATGAGCCCGATCAGTACACCGATGATGAGGAAGGCGAAGACGACTACATGTCTGCGATCATGAATCCCAACGGTGAACAAGAGTACAGTATGTAATACAAAACCCCTCCATTTCGGAGGGGTTTTACTATGCTTTCTTTGCTGTTTTCTTGGTCTTGACTGTATTTTCTTGAGAACGCTTTTCGATACACTTCGCGCAGTTGCAGCCTTTTGGCTTGATGTATTCGTTCCAGAAGCTCTTGCCATAATCATAGGTGAGTTCTTCGCCGGCAGGAATATTTTTGATAGCGGTAATCGTGATGCGCTTGCTGCGATCAAAGGTATCACTCTCGCAGTTAGGGCGACAGGAGTGATTGATATAGCGAGCAAGATTGCTTCTCGCAGAGCCGTCTATTGTCCACTTACTGTTGATTTCAAAAAGGTACTGCCCCCCTTTTGCGTCTGCCTCATCTGCAGTGAGGAGCTTCCCGACATAGTCGATGATGTAGGTACCCTTTTCAATCGGCGCCATTGTAAAGATTCCGAGTCCGTTGATACCGCGCTTGACTGCAAGCTGTTTCCGAGGGATTGGTTCCTGCTGTTTTTTTGCCATAGAAGAGAAAGTATATCACGCACTACGCGCGCCACGCAGCATAGATGCCCGTCGAGAGAATGCGCTCGCTCTTCTCTTGAGGAATACCGACATCGCCGTACGAGATCTGTCCTACGCTGCTTTTGAGCGCATCAGAAAGAAGTTCGCCAAACGAGCGCGCCGAGTATCCAGCAGCGTAGCCGTTGAGCAAGACGAGGCGCGGCGTATCTGAAAGAAGTGCAGGAACAAGCGCGAGAAGATCAGTAAGTTTCTCCTCTATCTTCCATATCTCCCCTTTTGGACCGCGCCCAAATGCTGGAGGGTCCATTACGATGATATCAAAGGTTTCGCCACGCTGAATGAGGCGTTTTGCGTACTTCAGTGCATCTTCGCAAATCAGCCGCACAACACTCACAGGAAGACCCGAACGAGCAATGTTTTCTTTCACCGTACCGATGGTCTGTTTTGATGCGTCTACATGAGTGACTATCGCACCCTCTGCCGCTGCGGCGAGCGATGCAGCGCCTGTGTATCCAAAGAGATTGAGCACGCGCGTTCCTTTGTGTGTGCGACAGAGCGCTGCGATTTCTTTCCACTGCTCATAATGTTCTGGGAAAATACCGATATGTTTAAATTTGCCAAGTGCAAGCGAAAATCGCAGTGTCCCCCAAGCAATTTCCCATTCCTGAGAGACGCCTTTTGAGACTTTCCACTTTTCCCCCGCTGTTGTCCATGCAAAATACGCTGCCGCCTTTGTCCATAGAGCAGGAGCAGATTTTTGCCAAAGCGCTTGCGGATCAGGACGATCAAGAAGCATCTCTCCAAAACGTTCGAACTTACGCCCCTCTCCACTGTCGAGAAGTGCATAGTCGCTCCATGAAGAAGTAGTGATATCAATTCTTTTCATACAGTTGCTCTAGCGCCGAAGCTATATCAGGATATGCAAATGAAAACCCTTTATCAAGAAGCCGTTGTGGTACCACCCGCTGATTGAGTGCAAATACTCTCAACATTTCTCTCCCAAAACGAAGCGGTGCCAGCAAACTCCTGCCGAAGAATAGCGACTTTGTGATACGACGAAATGTTTTCATAAAACTCTTGTATCGCACCGGCGTCGGGGCAGTGGCATTGACGACCCCTTGGAGCGTATGCGTCTCAAGTGCAAAACGGTACACCGCGACCGCATCATCGAGATGTATCCACGACATCCAATGATCTTTTTTGAAATAAGGTATACACAGACGCCACTGTGCCCATCGCCACAACGGCGCAAGAAATCCACTATGAGCAAGCACTGGCGCAAGGCGCACAACGACTACCCTACAACCAAATGATTCTGCACGGAATGCTTCTTGCTCCATCTCGGCAGTAACATCGCTCAAAAAGGTGTTCCCTTTTGTACCGCGCTCATCAATGTCTTCGGGGGCTTCTGCATAGAGTGCTGTTGAGGAGGCACTTATAACAATTGATGGCTTGTTTACCGTATGAGAAAGGCTCTCAATGAGATGTTTTGTCGCAACGACACGACTCTCATAAATATCCTTTTTTACCGCCGGCGTCCATTTGCGGTATGGAGAACTGCCGACAAGGTTGATGACCGCATCGGTGCGCTCCAAGATATTAAACGGGAGTATTTGTTCCGTGAGGTCACAGGGAATAAAAAAGAGGTGTTCGTGTGTAAGGCGAGGACCACGTTTATCTACCACCACTACCGTATGCCCTTCTGAGAGAAGTGCGCGTATGAGGGCTGTCCCAATAAGTCCGCTCCCTCCAGCAACCACAATGGTCATATAGGGACATCCTAACACAAAGCATCAGTACCGTCTCCTTTACAGCGAGAAGTCTTGTGATAGAATCCCGCCATATGGATACAGTGCTCGATGTTGTAACTCCTATAGTGACACGTATGTGGAAAGTGCTCCTTTTCATTGTGATGTCACTCCTTTTTCTTCCTGCACTTTTTATTGTGACCAATCTACAAAAAATCTGGACAAAACAATTCGATGAATTCTTCAGCTAATACGGACAAAGCGGTGTTTCCCGATGCGGTATGTGTCGGGAAGAGGACGCTTTGCAAGGGCGGCGATATCTACTTTTTTACCAGTCGTCAGCGAGCTTACAGCACCAGAAGAGACAAGGGTGCGCAATTCACTTGCCGAAGCAACAACCCCTGAAGTGAGAAGTGTTTCTTTGAGAGAGGCCTTTGCCGAGACTTCCTGTACCGATTGTGCCGCATCTTTTTTTTGAAAAAGTGCTATGAATTTCTCTTCGGCAGCCTGCGCTTCCTTGTCACTTATACAGGTCTTCACAATCTCAAATGCGAGACGCATTTTGATATCGCGCGGGTTGATACCACGCACCAATTCATCATTGATGGTTGTTACCTGCGCCATTGTGTAGTCAGTACACAACTCAAACCCTGGAACAATCATGCCATCAGTCCAGCTCATGATTTTGCCATACATCTCCTCCGGAGAATCGAGGAAGCTGACCATGTTTCCGGTAGTTTTGCCCATTTTTTCTCCTGAAGTATCTTCGAGAAGTTTGACGGTGATGACAAACTTTTCTTTTTCTTTCATTTTTTTGAGAAGTGTTCTTCCTGCAAGCATATTGAAGAGTTGATCGTTGCCACCAATTTCTCCATCAACATTCATTGCAACACTATCGTAACCCTGCATCAGCGGGTAGAGAAATTCGTGGATATAGATCGGTCTCTCTTCTTCTATACGACGCGCGAACATATCACGCTTAAGCATCTGGTCTACCGTCATTTGAGAGGCAAGTGCGAGCACATCGGCAAATTTCAGTTTGCCGAGCCATGTATTATTAAAGAGTACTTTTGCGGGATTTTTTCCTGAAAACAGGATGAATCTGCTCGCCTGTTTTTTGTAACGCTTCAGATTTTCTTTGACCTGTTTTTCAGTAAGTGTGGTACGAGCAGCAAGCTTGTCGGTTGGATCACCGATGCGCGCAGTGAAGTCGCCGATAAGGAAAATGATTTTGTGCCCCAGATCTTGAAACTGACGAAGCTTGCGCAACTGGATTCCATGTCCAATATGGAGCGTCGGACCGGTCGGATCAACACCTATATAGATGCTCAATTTCTTTTTCCCCCTCAGGAGCGCCTCGACAAACCCTTTTGAAGGGAGAACTTCTGAGACCCCTTTGGTAAGAAGTTGGTTAATCTGCTCGTCTTTATCCATATACGCGTGATTGTAGCATTTCTCTCAATAAACACTTCTGTTGATTTATGTTGAAAAGTATTGTATTTTCTGGTTTCCTGTTATGATTATGAACATGAAAAAGAAGAAAAAAAATACTCTCCCCCCGTGGAAAAAAGCGGTATTTTCCCTGTTGGCACTCGGATTTATTATTGCCGGCGGATTATTGGTATGGGCAAGCCTTATCCGCCTCCCTGATATTTCTAGTTTTGAAGCAAGAAAAATTTCGAATTCTTCAAAAATTACTGATCGTACTGGTGAAATCGTTCTTTATGATATCAACCAATCAGTTCGCCGCACTGAGATCCCCCTCGAGCAAATGGGGACTACTGTTCAACATGCAGTTATCTCTATTGAAGATGCCCACTTCTATACCCATAAAGGAATTCGCCCCACCTCAGTAATTCGTGCAGTATTCGCCAATATCACCAGTGGAAGCTTCTCTCAAGGGGGTTCTACCATCACCCAGCAAATAATCAAAAACACTCTTCTTAATAACAAAAAAACGGTTGCAAGAAAGTTTAAAGAGTGGGTATTGGCAATAAAACTTGAACGACACTTTACCAAAGATGAAATCTTACAGATTTATCTCAATGATGCCCCCTTTGGAAGTACTATTTATGGTGTTGAAGAGGCGTCTTTAGCCTTTTTCAAAAAAAAGTCTGTTGATCTCGATGTTGCAGAAGCGGCATACCTTGCAGCAATGATACCGGCACCGACTTATTATTCTCCTTTTGGACAACACCGAGATGCGCTTGATGTTCGAAAAAATCTCGTTCTTGAAAAAATGCTTCAAAATGGGTATATCGATCAAACAACCTACGAAACTGCAAAAGAAGAAACAGTAACTTTTAATGTTGATGCAAGCAATAGTATCAAAGCGCCACACTTTGTCTTTTATATTCTCGACTATCTCGAACAGAAGTATGGGAAAGAAGTAATGGAATCAGAAGGGCTTACCATTAAAACAACTCTTGATTTTGAAATGCAAAAAAAAGCAGAGGAGGCTATCACTAGTTATGCGGAAAGCAATAAAACACGCTATAACGCATCAAACTCCGCGTTAGTTGCTATTGACCCTACTACGGGGCAAATACTCTCAATGGTGGGTTCTAAGGATTATTTTGCAAAGGATATTGATGGTGCGTTTAATGTCGCCACCGCCCCAAGACAGCCCGGCTCCTCATTTAAACCGTTTGTGTATGCAACCGCATTTGCTGAAGGATATACACCAGAGACAATTATGTTTGATGTTCCAACAGAATTCTCTACTAATTGTCCTGCAATTACCACCCCTCTCCCTGATAATGATGACAAAAACTGCTACCACCCCAGCAATTTTGATGGAAAATTTAAAGGCCCAATGAACCTTCGAAGCGCCCTTGCAGAATCCCGTAATGTTCCATCAGTTAAAATTCTCTATATGGTAGGCCTAGAGGATGCACTTAATACTGGAAAATCCCTTGGGTTGAAATTAGGAGATAAAAGTCAATACGGACTTTCTTTAGTGTTAGGAGGAGGAGAAGTAACACTTCTTGATATGGTAGGCGCTTACGGAGTGTTTGCTAATAGTGGCGTAAGAAACCCATCAAACGCTATCCTTGAAATCACTGACCATAAAGGAACTATTTTAGAAAAATACGAACCAAACCCTATTGAAGCATTTGATCATAATGCCGCACTCACACTCAATGATGTCTTGAGTGACCCCGTTGCTCGCACTCCTACTTTTGGAAGTTCTATTACTATCCCTGGTGTGGCAGTAAAAACTGGTACTACCAATGATGACCGCGACGCATGGATTGTTGGGTATACCCCCAATCTTGTTGTGGGAGTGTGGTCAGGAAATAATAAAAACCAATCGATGCACAGCGGCGGTTCCGCAGTGTCTGGACCAATTTGGAAAAAGTTTATGTCAGAAGTGTTTGAAGAAAAACCTTCTCCTGCCTTCGAAAAGCCTGTCCCTGATCCAGAATATGATTCATTGAAACCTATTCTGCGTGGTGTATGGATGGGAAATAATACTGTACAAATAGATAGTATTACTGGATTAAGAGCAACAGAAAACACTCCCTTAGAAGCACGTACAGAGCGCGTTATCACTGATGTGCAAGATATTCTTTACTGGGTAAACAAAGACGATCCTCGTGGTCCTGTTCCTCAAAATCCAAACTCGGATCCACAATTCCATCTCTGGAATCCTCCTGTACAGGCGTGGTGGCTCGAGCATAGTAGTGAATATGGTATTACTACTGAAGGTGATATTCCTACCGAATACGAAACTGTCCATGGAAACGACGGAGGAACTATCTCCTTTTCAGGTCTCCATAACACTATGAAACTTGAAGAAAGTGTAGTGGTTTCTGTTGAATCAGACGGGACTTACCCAATAACCTCTATTGATATTTTTGTTGATGATAATTATCTCACCACCCTTTCAACAACACCGTTTCGATTTAGCTTCAGACCGAAAGAATATGGGTATCTTACAGGGCAACACATAATCAAAGCAGTAGGAACTGATACCATCTTCAATAAACACGAAGTGGATAAAAAAATACTCTTTACTGAATAGTTTTCACCATTATTCCTTTCTTTAAAAAAAGAGGGAGGAGTGTTTCTTTTTTTAAAAGAATAGCCATTTTTATAGTAGGGGAAACAAGAAGTTGGACTATATTGTTTTGATAACGAACACTAGAAGAAGAAAGTGTTATACCTACTGCTTCATTTATACACTCAATGATAGTATTTATATTACTCTCTTGTGAGTTAAAACGGTGATGAAACTGAGAGAGAAGTGAGTGGAATAACGACATGTTTTATCTATTTGTAGGAACAAGAAGATAAAGAAAGGAGGTGTCTTGTACACTCTTTACAAGAATTGGTTTATTTACTTTAGTGAACAACAAAGCAACACTATCTCCTTGAAGTGCTTGAAAAACATCAATGAAATATTTAAGGTTAAACGATACCTCTATCGCCTCTCCTTCAATTACAGCATCAACAGACGACTCATTTGATCCGACATCAGTATTTCGTGCTGATAAAAGCACTTTTTTTATTGTTGGAGAAACAGAAAAAAGAACATGGGAAAATTTATCAGAAAACACATTAGAAAGCCGGAGTGTAGAAAGAAGTTCTTGTTTTATAAGAACCACTTTTGTTTCTTCTTCTTTTGGGAGAATAAGACGATAATCAGGAAAAGCACCATCAATGAGGCGTGTAGTGAAATAAATACCTCCACCAAAAAGTGAGAGTTGATTTTTATTAAACATAATCACCACTTCTCCTGAAAGAGAGTCGAGTACACGAAGGAGGTCGGCGCTATTTTTATAAGGGATAAGTATTTTAGAAATATCAGATAATCCTTTTATTTTTATTTTTTTTTCAGCAAGTCTAAATGAATCTGTGGCAACAAAAAAAAGTGTTTGTTGTTCTGCATAAATAAAAATACTAGCAATTTCAGGTTTTATTTCAGTTGTTGCAGCACAAAAATATACAGAACGTATTCCTTCAGCAAAGGTCGCTGCTTCGATAGTAAATGATTCCCCTTCCACCACAGGAAGGGTTGGGAATTCTTCTAAAGGAAAAGTATTAATAATTGTTTTGGTATGTTCTGTTTGTAAAAGAAGATGTTCCCCTTCTTGCCGCAGAACTACCACAGTATCATCTTCAAGATTTCCAAATACATTAGAAAGTGTTGCTCCATTAATACTTACTTCTCCTTCTTTTTTTACCTGTGCCGGTATTTCAATATCAACCCCTACTGCAAGATTAGTGGAACGTATTCTAATACTCTTTCCTGTAGTAGAAAGAAAAAGTGAGTGAAGGATAGGGAGACTTAAATTTTTCCCAGTCATACGCTCAGCAAGAAGAACGGCATTTTTTATTTTTTCTACTGTGCATTCAATATCCATAAGAATTCTTTAATAATAATTTAGTATTAGTAATAGTGTGTGGATTGTGGAAAAGATTTTTTTAACATTTATTTATAAGACTAAAACAATATATGGCGGTGTGAATTATTATTCCTTATTGACCATTTTAAGAAATCTTCTAATAAACCACTCTTTTTTATTAACAGACTCTTTTTATTTTTCCACATCATTTAAACAAGATGCGGATATCGTCTATTTCTTTCATAAGATGAGGATCTGTTGATAAATCATTTTTTATTTTTTCATAAGAATGAATAACAGTTGTGTGGTCTTTTCCTCCTAGTTTTGCGCCGATTGCTGGGTAAGATTCATTAAAATCTTCACGAAGAATAAACATAATAATCTGTCGAGCTCGAACAATCTCTTTTCTCCTTGTTTTTTCATAAATCATCTGTTCATCAAGGTTGTAGTAATTAGACACAAGTTTTACTACTGCATCTATGGAGATGATTTTTTTAGGTTTTATACTATTCTTTACTAACAGTTTTACTTCAGTGAGTCCTACCGGTTTTTGTTTTATTTCAGAATGCATTCCAATTATATTTAATACCCCCTCAAGTTCTCGAATACTTCCGGTGATAGAAGAAGCAATATATGAAAGTGTCTCTTCGGGAATAGGAATACTCATTTGGGTACTTTTTTCTCTTACAATTGCAAGGCGAGATTCCATATCTGGCTCTTGTACATCAATCGTCATTCCTGCGTTGAAACGTGTTTTTAAACGGTCTTCAATACCTATAATATGATTTGGGTGTTTGTCTGAGGAAAAGATAATATGTTTTCCTTGTTCATAAAGGGTATTAAAAAGGTGAAAAAGCTCGTTTTGAGTACTTTGTTTAGTAGAGACAAATTGAATATCGTCAATAATAAGAACATCGTATTTACGGTATTTATCTCTAAATTGTTGCTGACGGTTGTTTTGTACAGAAATAACATAATCGTTTGAAAACTTCTCTAGTGTTGTATATAGAACCTGTTTTTGTGGAAACAATTGTTTTATTTCGTTCCCTACTGCTTGAATAAGGTGCGTTTTTCCTAATCCGGATCCTCCGTAAATAAAAAGGGGGTTATAGGCCTGCTGAGGACGTTTGATAATTGCCTGAGCTGCGGCATAGGCGAGTTCATTAAAAGGACCTACAACAAATCGGTCAAAAGTGTACCGAGGGTTGAGATTGTCATCTCGGTTGATGTAGATATCCCGAAAAGGTAATTCCGGTGTTTGGTGTATTGAAGGAGGAATAGTTTTCTGTTTTTCTTCTACTACTGAGTGTTTTCTAATAACAAAATTAACCCCTCGAATATTGTCTAATCTCTCAACAATCGCTTTCAATATCATTTTTTGATATTTATTAAACATCCACTCTTTCACAAACTCGTTTGGTACTCCTACACAAACAATCCCGTCTTCGATAGTGCAGATATAAGTGTTCTTAAACCATGTCGAAAAACTCGCTTTTGTGATCTGTGTCTCCACATCAGTAAGACACGCATTCCAAAGGGTGGTATTGTCCATAACAACTATCATACAAATTTTTCCGAATTAGTGGAAAATGTGAATAACCTGTGAATACTGTTAATTGTAACACTAGAAAAATGCTTGATAAAAGCTATTTCTTTGTGTATAGTACGCGGTGTATGTCAGTGACCTACCAGCCAAAAAAACGAAAACGAGCAAAAGCCCATGGTTTCCTCGGGCGAACACAGACTAAAAACGGACGAAAAGTGCTCACTGCTCGTCGTCGTAAAGGTCGAGCAAGGCTCGCTGTATAACCTTTTTCTATACCGTGCTTCCTAAGAATAAACGGTATAATCGAATACAACTTAAACGCTTTTTGTCAAGGAATGATAAAGAGAGTATTTATAATAACATTGGAACCTTTACTTTTGTAAAAGAATGTGGTCCTATATGTGTTATTTCAAGAAAAATACACCAAAAAAGTACACCTTTAAGAAATAAAGCTCGCCGAAGGATTTATACTCTTTTCCAGAAACTACCTATACCTTTTTCAGGAATACTCTATCTTTCAAAGCAAAGCTATACACTTCCTTTTGATGAAATTAAAAAACACTTCTATGACCTTATGGGGAAAGCTCAGAAAACTTCCTAATAGTGTAGCAATAGTATTTATTTCTCTTTACAGAACACTTTTTTCCCCTAGTGTTGGACTGTTTCGTTTCCTCCCTTTTTATTCTCCTCCGAGTTGTATTTTTTACCCCACCTGTTCAGAATATGGTAAAGAGGCTTTTAAAAAATACCCCTTTTTGGTTGCTTTTAAAAAAACTGTCTCTCGCATAAGGAGGTGTCATCCAGGAAATGATCCAAGGGTAGATCTTCCATAACATTGCTATTTTTATCCTTCTCCGTACAATAGTGATCTATGAAAACCTTTTGGAATACAGTGATTTATGAACCAATCTACAATGCGCTTGTGTTTATTGCACAACACCTTACTGGAGGCGATGTGGGACTTGCTGTTATCGGTGTTACACTCATTATCCGCTTTGCTCTCTCCCCTCTTTCAAAAAAGAGTATTGTTGGACAATATAAAATGAAGGCATTAGAGCCAAAAATTGCTGCTATTAAAGCAAAAGGGCTCTCAAAAGAAGAAGAGGCTCAAGAAACATTTACTCTATATAAAGAAGAGAAAATGAATCCTTTTTCAGGGTGTCTCTATATTCTCATCCAACTCCCCATTCTTTTTGCTCTGTATTACGTCTTTATGAAGGGTATCTATCAACCAGAGCACCTCTATCCATTTCTCACTACTGAAGGCCTCCAAAACCTTTTCCTTGGCGTTATTGATATTACCAAACCATTTCTTCCACTTGCCATACTTGCTGGTATTACACAGGCGGTACAAGCGTTTCTTACCCCTCGACCTCCTATGCCTGAAAACAGAGATGGTTTTCAGGCACAATTTACCAAATCTCTCTCTCTTCAGACAAGGTTTATTCTTCCGATACTTATCGTTTTTATTGCAAAAGGGCTCGCTGCTGCGGTTGCTCTTTATTGGACAGTGGCAAACCTCTTCTCTATTGGACAAGAACTTTATTTTCGCCGCACTATTCGAAAGGAACACTCCTTAAGTTAGCGATATTCATATCTCCAAAGTATTCCTGTTGTTTTATCTATAAAATAGATGCGAGACTGCTCCTCATTTACTGAGAGGTTTATTGCATCGTATGACCACTCGTCTCCTTCGTCGAGCACATCGTATCCCCCAGTGTTTGTATAGATGCGATAGAGGGAATCATGGAAATGTATTGTTCCTGCATACCACGCATCGGGATAGGGTGCGCTTTCGGGGTATGAAGTTCCGGCGCAGACAAGGTTTTCATTTGAAATCCATACACATTTTTCGGGAAGTACTGCGATCGAGAGTGTCCGAACAGTGCCTGTTTTTATGGCAAGGATGCTACTCTTAAAATTATTATCAACACTTATTGAATAGAGTGTATAGGTTTCTTGTGGACTAATTGAGGCGGTCAATCCTAAGGTGTCTCCAATGATTTTGACCAAACGCTTCGTATTGTTGTCGATTCGATAAAGGAATCCTGGAGCAAAAGCGCTCGCCTTGGTCTGTAAATACACATTCTTTCCTTTCCATTGCGGGAGCCAGCTTTCAAACGCATGAGAAAAAAACTCTTTTCGGTTGGTGTTAGTAATAGTACTTGTGACGAATTGAGAACCACTCTCTGTTTTAAACACTGAAAGAACAGTTTTTTGATCAGGAGATAGGGTGAAAGAATCGATATTGTCAGAAAAATAGGTGCCTTCTGTTTGTGTACGAGTGCCGTCAAGGTTTGCTTCAGGAATAGGGATGGAGTAAGTGGCAACAGTACGGTTGTCGCTGCGTAGAAATCGGATAATTGCGACACTGCCGTCGGTCGTGAAGGACGCCTCGTAGACATTAGGGATATAAACATTGCTAATCTGGGTGGTCTGTCCTCCATCTTTTATTTCATATACATAACCATTTCTTCGAGAGACAAAGCGGATATAGTGCTCAACAAGTGTCTGAGTGGTCGGTTTTGCGTTTGGCGTCTCTGTTGGCGGTGGGATGGTAATAGTCTTGGTACGGTCAAATGCGATGTACCCTGCTACTGGGAAATCAGCAACAGGGGAAAATTGGGAAGTAGCAGCAAGGGTGGGTGTTTCTACAAAAGGCTCGACACCAACACTTTGAGGAGTTGGTGTGCCAGAAGAGATGTTTCTTGAAAAAAACGCCTGAAACACATTTTGCTCCCCTATTGATATTCCATCAGGTGTTTTTCGGAAAAAGAAATACCACACCCCTATGCCGACAAGGAAGAGAATAAGAAGGATAATCAAAAATCGTCGCATAGTACCAGTATACTATCTTCCTGTGGTAGACCAATGCCAGTTTTCTGAGGGGAGATTGTAGAGACCATACCGAGAAGCGTTTGTTCTGAGCCAATCAAAACAAGTTCTCGTATTAGGCCTGTTTGCAACGTTAATAAATCCGACACCGTTGCAAATAATATCAAATGCTTTCCCGCTTTGGTGCATCGAAGCACCGGGGCGCGCGGTTGGAGGACGACATCTGTTTGAAGGTTTCTGATAAATATCATAGGAACTCGAGCCGCAATTTTGTTTGCGGAGTGCAATTTGAGAATCTACTGAACGGTACCCGCCGCCACTAAGGCTTATTCCCACCCTTCGTGCATCTTCCACCATTCTTTTTATATTTGCAGCAATAGGACGACAAGCAACAAATGTTGTACCTTCCACACGAATCACTCCTTCTGGACAAAGGGATGTTCCCCCCCTCGGGAGGGTGGTGTTACTGTTATCCCCAATAGGAGTAAATTCTATTTCATTATCCACCCCCACATTTACCCCCTCCACCTCTATACTCTGCGATACCAACCTCGGATTAATGGTATTCAACAGAAGATACGCAGCCAGTGCTAAGGCAAGTCCTGCAAAGGATTCCCCAAGCTTTGCTT
>JADLEY010000019.1 GCA_020845875.1 Candidatus Nomurabacteria bacterium | reverse complement strand
TGAATATCTCCCCTTTTTACGAGCGATGCAGAGAACTTCTGCACAGCATTAAACGGCATGCTTTGAAGAACAGCATGCTTATCGGTGATCTTCTCGAGCAGTACTCCCCGTAGAGCCGCAGCACGCACCAGAGCCATCTCCATAATGCGGCCATTCATGCGCCACGCGTTGGGGTCATCCGCAGGATTTTCGATGAGCACCGAGGCGTTGGTGAGCGCCTGAGAGAGAAGTTGGGATTCGGTGCTGGCGCCGAACGGAAGCACCTGGGAGAGCATCATCTGCGCCATCGTGAGCGTCCCTGTTTTGTCAGTGAGAATGACGGTGGTACTCCCGAGCGCCTCAGCAGCAACCAGCTTGCGCACCACCCCTTTTCGCTTCGCCATTCGCTCCACTCCTACAGCCAAAATAACGGTCATCGACACCGGCAGCCCCTCGGGTATCGCCGACACCGCAATCGCCACCGCGGTTAAAAACATATCGACGCGCGAATACCCCGCTGCTACCCCCACCCCAAAGACAATGAGCGTCAGCACGCCAAGCGCGATACTCGAGTAGATGCTAAACGTCGTGATCGTTTTTTGCAGCGGCGTTTTTTCATGCTCCGACTTCGCGATGAGTGCGGCGATTTTTCCCAGTTCCGTCGCGGCGCTCGTCCGGCAGACAATCGCCGTACAGAGCCCTTGGGTTACCAGCGTCCCGGCAAAGAGCATCGAGCTCTGGTCGCTGATGCCGGCATCAGCGGGCGCCACTTCGACCTCCTTCCCCACCGGCAGCGACTCTCCGGTCAACACCGCTTCGTCCACCTGCAAATCATTTACCGCAAGGAGACGCGCATCCGCCGGCACCCGATCTCCCTGCGCGAGACGGATGATGTCGCCCGGCACGAGCTCCTCGGCATTAATCTCGCGCTCTTTTTTTTCGCGCACCACACGGGCACACTGTTTGAGATATGTCTTGAGACTGGCGAGCGCATGCTCAGCCTTATTTTCCTGATAAAAGCCCAGCGCAGAGTTCACTACGACCGCAATAAAAATGAATGCCGCGTCTCGATAGTGCGAGATGAAAAGCGTAACGGCGCCAGCGGCAATAAGAATCAAAATAAGCGGACTCTTGAGCTGGTTGAATAAGATAGTAAGCCAGCTCGAGCGCCGCGAGGTGCTAATGGTGTTTCTTCCAAATGCTTCAAGACGCTCCTGCGCGTCAACTTCCGAGAGCCCTGCGTCGAGAGAGGTAGAGAGGAGGGACGCGGCGTCTTCGGGAGTGAGCTGCCAAAAGGCGCTCTGCGTCACCGTTCTCTCTGAGACTGATAGCATAGATACATCATAGCAGAGTCGATAGGATTACTGAACAAATAAGACAATATATTAGTATATCTGTCAATGCGGTGTTTATTGGACAAAGTTCGAATGTATTTTGAGTTACATCCTGATGAGGAATGAAATGCGCCTCGGACACGCTCGCGGACTCGCGTGTGCAAAAACCAAAAATTTCCTTGCATTTTTCTCGCGTCTCCTCCCCCCACCCCTCCGCCGCGAAGCGGAAAAAGAAATGGAAAGGAAATTTTTGGTTTTGCTTCGCCGTTTCAGTCTCCGAAAAGAGCAATCTTATTTTAACATTTTTGGTTGCTCTTTTCTCCACCCTCACGGCGACCGAGGCGCTTCCTCTCCGTGTTTGGTGGTAGCTTTAGGATTCGTGGCTTCGTTCACTGGTCGTGGTAACTCAAAGAATACGGTTTGTGCATAGCACAAACAAATCTGTATGTGCTTGCCCCAACCCTCCCATGCGCGCACAAATCCCCGCCGTTTTTGGGATATATTATAAAACGGCGTGGATTGCTCCCTTAGTAATTCATATTTTATTTTTTACAAAAAACGAAATGGCGGCGATACCAGTGTAGGAAATATTGAGATAAGAACGTCATATGCATTTGCACCGATTCTTTTTACCAGAAGCGGCACGATCTCGTAGATCGTAAGAAAATCCTCATATTTAATCTGCGCCTCCTCTGGGAGAACGCGATTCATTTTCTGGACAGTGTTCTTAGTCGGATAGACGTAGTCAAGTGACATGACCCGACCGCATGTTTGGCAAGGCTTCTCTGCGAGCACCTGTTGTACAGTCTTGCCCTGATTAGCTAAAAGCTTCTGTCCGACAGGTGTGTCGACTGGAATCATATTCGTTGAACCACAGACAGGACATGTCTTGTGGCGAGACGAAGATCGCCAGAGAGAATAAATAAGTCCCGGGACTATAAAGCATAGCCACAGGACTATTTCTATTAAAATATTTCCTTTAACAGCAGTGTGTGAACTGCCTACATGCCCGCATGAGGAGCATATGAGATGTTTGGACATTTTGGACGGTTTTTATTTATCTGTTAATTCTGGTCAGGTAGCAAAAAGCTCCTAACCAGGCCGACACACCCCGTGAGGTATGCCCATACCGGTTTCCCGATATGACCGTCCAAAGTAGCTCTGATTAGGAGTTCTTTACTTTGGACGGATTTTCGACCATATCCTCGGGGAAATCCCTGAGGGGTTAGGTCATTTCTTATTCAGTTGTACCAAGAACATAATATCAAAATTGATGGTATTAGTCAGTAGCTTAGCTTAGAAAAAAGGTCTTGCGAAGGGGCTAGATAATATAAACAAATCCCGTGAGTTGGAATCAACCCGCGGGATAGTTTAAGGAATATTCTATGTTTATTTAATATGAGGACAATTGAGACGACTCCGTTTAGTAACTCATAAATTCCGTTACTGCGCCATCATTGCCGATTGCATAGATGGTCCATTTCTCTGTCTTTGGTCCTGGCATTCCTGGAGAACCTGAAGGCATTCCAGGCAAGGCAATACCTTTGATGGCTGGTTTTTCTGCGAGCAACTTTTCTACTACCTCAAGTGGTATGTGACCCTCAACTACATAGCCTCCCACTATAGAAGTGTGGCAGCTCTGTAGATTACTTGGAACGCCGTACTGATCTTTGATGGCAGTAAGATCTTCAACGTCTACAGCCTTTACCTTTACATCTTCGCGTTCAAGGTACTCTACATAAACGTGACAGCAACCACACGTCTTTGTTTTATATACTGTCATCTCCTCACCCATAAGAGCAGTCTTCTCTCCTGAAACGCTTTGACCTTTCCAGATACTTATACCATTGGGCTTACTGCCTACTGATATTTGGGTGATTTCCTTGTCTGTTTCCGTATCAACCACAGAGACAGTGCCTCCTTCAAGGTTTGTGACATACGCCCTACTGTTATCTTCATTTATGACCACGCCGTGAGGAGCTTTCCCGACAGCAATGCTTTCAGTTACTTCCTTCGTTTGAAGATCCAGTTTATACAGCTTGTTGTTTGCAGGTCGGTTTTGTAGAACACCTTGATCTGCAATATAGACGTAACGAGAGTCTGAAGTCGGATACAGTTGCACTGGTCCCTGAGAACCCTCTGGCAGAGCTACATACGATACTGATTTGAGAGCAGTATCGTAAAGAGCGATACTGCGAGTTTCGTAAACTGACGCAGTTGCATATTTACCATCAGGAGTAACCGCTGTCTGAACAGCAGAACCATTAAGAGGTTTTATCTCTGTCGTTCCATTTACCAGATCAACGATACCAAGCCCCTTTCCATCCATAAACGCAACGTATGCAATTTTTCCGTCAGGAGAGAGTCGCATGCCGTGGGGACCGCTTCCTTCGGGCAGACTAATCTCTGTTTGCAAGAAATTGCTAGTATCGACTTTGTAGAGCTTATTTGTCTCCTGCGCTGCAATAAGTGCTGTAGATCCATCTGGAGTAAACACGACGTGCGCCAGATGCTGACCACTTCCAAGCGGTATACGCTTGATTATGGTGTCCTCTTGAGGGTCAGTGACGATAACTTGATCCCCAAGGTCCATCTTCATCTCACCGTGTCCCTCATCCGCATATGCGGTAGAGACAAATAAAGAAGTGTGTCCTTCTTCCATTCCCGCATTAGCTGTTACCCAAATACTTTTTCCATCTGGAGATGCTTGAACATTGTGCGGAAGATATTTCGTTTCAGTTTCATGTTCAGTGAGGTCAATGACTTTGATCGATTTGTTTGTGGCAGGGTCAATGACATTCACAGTGCCTTCTTCTTCGACAGCCACATAGATTTTTTCTGTAAGTGCATTTCCTGTTGAGGAAATGGGGTTATTCTTTGCAAGCAACGTAATGCCTACAAGTGCAAGGATCACAATCCCGCCTAATACATATGCTTTCTTCATAGGCTTAATTGTTGAACCACACTTGTCGCCACTCTTTCATCATTTCAATTTCACTTGTCTGGGCGTTAATAATGTCATTTCCAAGTTTTACGAGTTCAGGACGCTTAGTCTTCTGAAGAAGCATCTCTGCCATATCTACAGCTCCTTCGTGGTGAACAATCATTTCGTCAATAAATGCCTTCTCAAATTCTTCTCCTGATTTACCTTCTAAACCTGCTGTCATATTAGTCATTGTGTCTCCCATTTCGTGTGAGTTACCCATCATATGACTGCTTGTGTCGGTTGTACCTGACATCATTGGGCAATCCATTTTTCCTGTTCCTAAGAAATATCCAAGAACAAGTCCCAGAATGAGGGTAATGATGCCGATAATAAGTAGATGTATATTTTTTGTTTCCATAATTTTGTTTAATAAGTGCTAATAAAAGAAGTACGAAAAATTACGGGGCTTTGGGATGCAAAATACCCTGAGAGAATAGCTCGGTATATAGATCGGGAATATAAAACGTAAACCTGCGAGGTACTTCTTGAGAGCTGGTTATTGTGGGCGGACCGAGTATGTCCTTTTTTATATGTGTGCAGAGAGCAAGTCCAAGAGCAATAAGTAAAAGTAAAAAGGAAACAATAAGTGTTGGAGGGACTGTGAATATACTTTGCCATACAGAAAGATATTCAAATGGGTTCATCGCACAAATGACATGCTCGCCAAGTGTAATGGTGCAACCAGCTTGGTGTTCACCGTGCGACATTTGAACCGCTGACAAAATGCCAAACCCACCTACCCATACAAATGCTACTAAGAGTATGCCGAGGAGGAGATATTTTGCTTTACGGGTAAAAAATGACAGACCTATATTCTATAATTTTTTAGGAGGGTTGCGTTAATTGCCACGACCACCGTACTTACCGACATTAACACTGCTCCTACGGCAGGTGATAAAATAATTCCGACACTAGCCAGTACACCCGCTGCCAGCGGTAGAGCAAGAATATTGTAGCCGCTTGCCCACCAGAGATTTTGGATCATCTTTCGATAGGTGGCTTTGGCAAGTAAAAGTATTGCGACCACATCTCTCGGATCGCTTTTTACTAAGACCACATCGGCACTTTCAATAGCCACATCGGTTCCAGCACCGATAGCAATACCCACATTTGCTTGTGCAAGTGCGGGGGCATCATTCACTCCATCTCCAACCATTGCAACACTGTATCCTTGAGCTTGGATTTCTTTTATTTTCTCTGTCTTCTGATGCGGCAACACCTCTGCGTAATAGTTGTTGATACCGAGCTCCTTTGAAACACGCTCTGCGACACGCTTAGCGTCCCCGGTAAGCATAATGGGTTCAATTCCCATTTCTTGAAGTTTTTGGACCACTTCCTTTGCTTCATCGCGAACCATATCGTCGAGAGCAATAGCACCTATAGGTAGTTCATCAACCAAGACAAACACGACAGTGCGTCCTTCATCTATCAAACGTTCAACATTTTTGTTGTTTACTCCTATACTCTTTTCACTCAAGTATCCTGGGCTTACCACTTTGATTTGTTTTCCTTCTACAGTGCCCATTGCACCTTTACCTGGTATTGCGGAGAAGTTATTTACAGCAAGCTTTTTGCTTACCCGTTCTGCTATAGCTTTGGCTATCGGATGTTCGGAGTGCGCTTCTATCGCTGCAGCATAGACAAGGATTCGTTCCTCTTGCTCATTTCCTAATGGCACAACTTCGGTTATACCGAACTCTCCTTTAGTAAGAGTGCCTGTCTTATCGAAGACCACAGCGGTTATATTTCGTGCTTCTTCAAAAGCGGTTCTGTTGCGTATAAGCAAGCCTTTGCGAGCAGAGAGAGCTGTCGAAACTGAAACTACAAGCGGTATAGCAAGACCGAGAGCGTGAGGGCAAGCTATGACAATAACCGCAATTGTTCGCTGAAGGGCATACGCGAGATTTTCTGACGTAAAGAATGTCCAACCAAAGAATGTAAGTATCCCTGCACCTATCGCTACAAACGTTAGCCACATCGCTGCACGATCAGCGAGTTTCTGGGTCTTTGACTTTTCTGCCTGTGCAGATAACACAAGCTCTATAATTTGAGAAAGATACGTGTCTTTTCCTACTTTCTGTATCTCTACTACGATTGAGCCATCACTGTTTACAGAGCCTCCAATAACAGATTGCCCAGCAAACTTTTCTATGAGCTTGGTTTCTCCTGTGAGCATTGCTTCATTTACAGAAGTTCTTCCTTCAATAACAATGCCGTCAACTGGGATCTTCTCTCCAGGCTTTACAAGAACCCTGTCACCAAGAGACAGATCGGCAACCTGCACATCTTCTATCTCTCCGTCTTTTCCTAGCCTATGTGCTGTTGAAGGCATTAGCTTTGCAAGTTCTTCCAAAGCTCGTGATGCACCCATAACCGACCTCATTTCAATCCAATGCCCAAGAAGCATAATGTCCACGAGCGTTACAAGCTCCCAAAGAAGCTCTTCTCCAGGTAGGCCCGCAAACACAGCAATGCTATACCCATAGGCAGCAGAAATAGCCAGAGCAACAAGCGTCATCATCCCCGGCTGTCTTGCTTTTACTTCATCATATAAACCTTTGAGAAAAGGATAGCCCCCATAAAAGAAAATGATTGAGGCGAGAATAAACCGAACATATACATCTCCTGAAAAGCCGAGGCTCTCTATACCAAAAAACATCTGAACCATCGGCGAAAGAACAAGTACAGGAATAGATAAAATGAGAGAAATCCAACACTTCTTTCTGAAATCCTCAACCATATGGGCGTGATGACCTTGATGATTGTCGTGCGAATGTTTCTCTTGGTGGCTATTGTCCGTATCACAGCAAGAGTGATCAGCAGAAGTATGTTTGTGGTGAGAAGTATCGTGCATATAGTTATTTGTTTTGGGCTAACTTATATACCTTAAGAATTTCATTGATTGCCTTACTTTCCTCCTTTCCTCGCATTTGATGCACAACGTGCGTAGATAAATGATGTTCCAGCATCACATTTTCAACGCTTCCCAGTGCTTTTTTTATGGCATTGGATTGAGTGATGATGTCTACGCAGTATTTCTCACTTTCTACCATTTGCTGTAAACCACGCACCTGACCCTCGATGCGGCGCAGACGATTTTGCAACTGCTTTTTTATGTCTTGCTTCATAACTAAAGTATACCCCTATGGGGTATACGGTCAAGCGAGTCTATTCCACACTGCTACTGGTTATATATACGAGAATTTCTTAGGCATTTGGGACGCTCTGGACTCCTTAGGAGGGTTGCGTCATCAATGTGGTTGTATGAATAACACAATACAAGTGCCGCATGGGATGGCGGCCAAACAAGAAGCAATCCCCGTAAAGGTGAAATACTGCCTTTACGCAAGAAAGGGTAGCGAATCGGAGGAAAGGCAGGTGCTGTCCATAGACTCGCAGATCAAGGAGATGCTCCAACTCGCCGAACGCGAAGGGCTGGAGATCGTGACCATGAAGCGAGAAAGCCACTCCGCCAAGGAGACGGGTCAGCGTCCGGTCTTCAATGAAATTGTCGAGGAGGTCAGGAACGGCAAATACAACGGTATTCTCACATGGGCACCGGATCGTATCTCAAGAAATGCCGGAGACCTCGGACGAATCGTGGATTTGATGGATGAAAAGAAATTGTCTGAAATTCGAACGTATGGTCAGACATTCAATAATTCTCCGAACGAGAAGTTTCTATTGATGATCCTCTGTAGTCAGGCAAAACTTGAGAACGATAACAAAAGTATCAATGTGAAGCGTGGACTGAAAACAAGAGTTGAAATGGGGTTGTGGCCCGGTCCGGTTCCGACAGGGTACTTCAAAGAAAAGCGAGTTGATCGACGGTGCGAATGCATTATCGACCCTGAACGAGCGCCAATCATCAAGCAAATGTTTGAGAAAGTTGCCTATGAAAAGTGGAGCGGCAAGAAGCTCTACAACTGGCTTCGATTTGACCTTAACTTTCGAACTGCTGCCGGCAAAAAGCACTTAAGTCTCGGGAATGTTTTCACCATTCTCTACAACACCTTTTACTACGGCTCCTTCGAGTATCCGAGAAAAAGCGGTAACTGGTATCAAGGAAAGCATCCGCCACTCATCACCAAAGAACTCTTCGATCTCGTGCAACAGCAAATGAGAAGCAATGCTATCAGAACGGAAAACAAGGAATTTGCATTTACAAAACATCCGTTTCGGATTCCGATTTTTTGCGGTACTGTTTGGATGAAATTCTAACTTTTTTCGCGGACAATCCGGACGGATGACCCGCCCCGCCGCCCGCCTCCGCTATCGCTCCGGCGGCAACCTCGCAGAAATTTTCCCTTACAATTTTT
>JADLEY010000018.1 GCA_020845875.1 Candidatus Nomurabacteria bacterium | reverse complement strand
CACTGACAGTGCTTCGTACACTTTCCCCACAGGGAAGCTCACTGGGTTGATAGGGAGTGGTGGAACGATAGCAGAGCCACAGTTGTGCAGTGTTGCTGTGAGAATCGAGGGTGGAGGAGAGGAGGGCAGAAGTGGCAGAAGGAGTCTCTAGGGTAAGTGCTGGCAGTTCCGCATGTGCGACAGAAGCTATACCGCAACATGCGACAAGAGAAAGAAGTATAAACCACCGTCGTAGCATCTTTTCAGTATAGCAAAACACCGCCCACAATGGGGCGGTGTTTTGCTTAACGGGTTACATCATCTTCACATCAATATCTACACCAGAGGGCATAGAGAGATTCGTGAGAGCTTCGATGACCTTCGGAGAAGGGTTTTCGATGTCAATGAGGCGCTTATGAACGCGCATCTCAAACTGCTCACGCGAATTCTTGTAGATGAATGGAGATCGGTTGACCGTATACTTCTTGATTTCGGTTGGAAGCGGAATAGGGCCACGCACTACCGCATCATAGCGGGCTGCGGTGTCCACGATCTGCTTGACCGAAGCATCGAGAATCTTATTTTCGTAGGCACGCACTCGGATGCGGAGCAAACTCTGCACTTCATCCTTTTTTGCTGCCTTTTTTGGAGCGGGTGTTTTTGTTGCCATATCGAGAACTCAGTATGGGTCGTTGCGGGAAGCGTGAGTGCAAATGTTTTCACTCTCCTCGCCCGAGTGCCCTATACCATCACTGACAAAGGAATATCCGAAGTTATTTGATAACCTTGGTTACCACACCTGCGCCGACTGTCTTGCCTCCTTCGCGGATAGCAAAGCGCTGCTGATCTTCGAGTGCTACTGGAGCAACGAGCTTCACTGTAATCTTCACAGTATCCCCTGGCATCACCATTTCGGTACCTGCAGGAAGCGTTACTTCACCAGTCACGTCGGTAGTACGTACATAGAACTGCGGCTTGTAGCCATTGAGGAACGGAGTGTGACGTCCGCCTTCCTCCTTCTTGAGGACGTAGATTTCTCCTTCGAACTCAGTGTGAGGAGTCACAGAACCAGTCTTTGCGAGCACCTGACCACGGGTGAGGTCTTCTTTCTTGACACCGCGGAGGAGAATACCTGCGTTATCTCCTGCCTGACCCTGATCGAGTGACTTGTTGAACATTTCAACACCAGTCACGGTCGTCTTCATCGTATCCTTGATACCAACGATTTCTACTTCTTCACCAACCTTGACGATACCGCGGTCGATTTTACCAGTCGCCACCGTACCGCGACCTTCAATAGAGAAGATGTCTTCGATTGGCATAAGGAACGGCTTGTCGAGGTCGCGCACCGGCTCAGGAATGTAGTTGTCGAGCGCATCAGCGAGCTCAACTACCTTCTGTGCCCATGGGTCATCGAGCGAAGTCGATTCAAGCGCCTTGAGACCAGAACCACGAATCACCGGAGCGTCCTTGTCAAAGCCCTGTTTTGCGAGGATTTCGCGGATTTCTTCTTCGACAAGGTCGAGCATGTCAGGATCATCTACCATGTCGCACTTGTTGAGGAACACAATGATCTTCGGTACACCCACCTGCTTTGCAAGGAGGATATGCTCACGAGTCTGCGGCATCGCACCGTCGGTCGCTGCAACCACGAGGATTGCACCGTCCATCTGAGCAGCACCGGTAATCATGTTTTTGATGTAGTCCGCGTGCCCCGGAGCATCGATGTGTGCGTAGTGACGCTTCTCTGTCTCGTACTCATTGTGCGAGATGTTGATCGTGATACCACGCGCCTTTTCTTCAGGAGCCCCGTCGATTTCATCGACTTTCTTGAGCTTCACCTGGTTGCCCTTCATGTTGAGCACATGAAGGATTGCTGCTGTAAGCGTCGTCTTTCCGTGGTCGACGTGACCGATGGTACCGACGTTTACATGCGGCTTTGAACGATTGAATGTTTCAGCCATATGATACTAAGTAACTAATAAATTGCTAA
The DNA here is from genome assembly GCA_020845875.1 of Candidatus Nomurabacteria bacterium. Classification (GTDB taxonomy): domain Bacteria; phylum Patescibacteriota; class Minisyncoccia; order Phycocordibacterales; family UBA9973; genus UBA4124. Next base: position 5,168 of record JADLEY010000018.1, on the reverse strand, counting down.
ATAAATAAACGAAGGAACAAGAAGCCCGTGGGCTCTGCCGTGCGCCGCATCCGCAACACAGACACAAAAACAACGCAGTGATGCGTAGGAATTCATCATAACAATTTGAAAATGCTTGTCAATAAAAATCTCCCGTAAGAATACGGGAGAATCCGAGACAAAATTCAATACAGATTAATATACTGCACTGGACATAATGTAGAGAACAACATGCTATCTGTCAAATAAAGAATGTGTTGGGAAAGAGCTTTTCAGCATACTCCTCAGGAGTATCAACCGCAGCCCAGTCGATGTCCCCTGCCCGCTCCGGTGGAAATGCTGTACGTGCCATATCGCTCGCAACAAGCCCGGGCTCATGTACTATTGTCTCGGCGAATATCCCTTCTGCTTTGAGCTGTGCTCCATACGCACTCACGCGTGCCATAGCTGCAACATACCCTTCTTCACAAAACGGTCCGTTACGAAAAGGATGTTCTGGTCCAAATTGTGCTGCATGTGAGCTCACGAGATCCATACGAATACTACCAAGTGTATCGGCATAGTATTCACGAAGCGCTTCAACAACGTGCTCCTTTGTTTCTACATTTGCACTAAAAAGGAGCCTTGCGACTTCTTCTGCATTCTTCGTAGGCCCAGGAAAGCCGTCGTCCCAGAGAAATGTTCCTGCTGCCTGAAATACAACCCGAATGGTGATGTCATCATTTTTAAGCAATTGGAAAAGGTGTTGTGCACCGTTGAGTTTGCTGACATCTGCAAGGATGATTGTGATAGAAGGGTTTGCCATTAGCTCCTGAGCAGACGGCTTCCCGAGGTCGCGGGCAGGTACAATGACGCGCCAACCGTTGGCAGCAAATCGCAAAGCAACTGCCTTGCCGATTTCACCAGTGCCGCCGATAACAACAATTGTTTTTTGTGTACTCATAATAAACGTAGTTTGGCACACTATACACAAAAAAGAAAAAACTGCACCCTTTCTTTAAGGGTGCAGTTTTTTACATTACGCAGCTGCTGATGAGCGGCTTTTGACAATGGTCTCTGCCACATTTTGCGGCACAATATCGTAGCGGAGGAATTCCATCGTAAATCCGGCGCGACCCTCGGTCATCGAACGCAGGCTCGTCATGTAACCAAACATTTCCGACAACGGCACCACCGCTTTCACCGCCTGATTCATACCACGCGCTTCCATCCCTTCGATAAGTCCGCGGCGAGAGGAGAGCGATCCAGTCACATCCCCCATGAACTTCTCTGGCGTGATGACTTCTACCTTCATCATCGGCTCGAGAATCACTGGCTTTGCGCGCTGCGCTGCTTCTTGCACTGCCATACTTGCAGCGATCTTAAACGCCATTTCGTTGGAGTCCACTTCGTGGTAACTCCCATCGTAGAGGTCGACAGAAACGTTTTCCATCTTGAATCCTGCCACAATACCGCGATCAAGCCCTTCTTTGAGACCTTTTTCGATCGGCGCAATGTACTCCTGCGGCACGACACCTCCCTTGATGTTGTTGATAAACTCAAAACCTTCGCTGCGCTTGACGTTCTTTGGCAACTCTTTGGGGTCGACAGAAGTATCCATCGGCTTGATGCGAATGCGCACGTGACCATAGTTACCCTTTCCACCTGTTTGCTTGATGTACTTGCCTTCTGCTTCGGCACTGGTAGTAATCGTCTCGCGGTATGCCACCTGTGGCTTGCCGACATTTGCTTCGACACCAAACTCACGCTTGAGACGATCGACGATGATTTCGAGGTGCAACTCTCCCATACCGGCAATGATAGTCTCCTCAGTCTCAGGGTCAGTAGACACCTTGAAAGTCGGATCTTCATCAGCAAGGCGGTTGAGTGCGAGTCCCATTTTTTCCTGATCTGCCTTGGTCTTAGGCTCAATACGAAGGTTGATCACCGGCTCTGGGAAGGTGATACGATCGAGCATGATCGGTTTGCCTTCATCGCAGAGTGTGTCTGAAGTCTTGGCATCCTTCAGTCCTACTGCTGCCGCAATTTCTCCTGCAAAAACTTTCTTGATTTCCTGGCGCTGATCTGCCTGCATACGGACAATACGCGACAAACGCTCCTTGGCGCCGGTACGAGGATTGTAAATATACGATCCTGCCTCAACGGTACCAGAGTACACACGGAAGAAGACGAGCTGCCCAACGAATGGGTCGTTCATACTCTTGAATGCCAGCGCTGCAAACGGCTCCTTGTCATCAGCACGCCGCTCAAGCGGCGCTTCGGTCTCAGGATCAATACCGGTCACTGCCTTGATATCGGTCGGTGCAGGAAGATAGTCCACCACTGCATCGAGCACGAGCTGCACGCCTTTGTTTTTGAGTGCGCTACCGGCAAATACCGGGAAAACATCATTGGCAATCACTGCCTTGCGCAAGAGCGCCTTGAGTGTCGAGAGATCTGGCTCGATACCTTCGAGATATGCATTCATCGCTGCTTCGTCATTTTCGACGATGCGCTCGATGAGTTCTCCACGATATTTCTTGGCATCATCCATCATATCTGTGGGAATATCCTTTTCCACTACTTTGTTTCCCATATCACCCTCGAAATAGTATGCCTTCATTGCAAGGAGATCGACGACACCTTCGTGTTTGTCTTCGAGTCCGATAGGAAGCTGTGCGCGCACTGCCTTCTTGGAGAGACGTTCGAGGATTGTCTTGTAGGAATGCTCAAATGACGCACCAGTGCGATCGAGCTTGTTCACAAAACAAATGCGCGGCACATTTGCTTCGTCGGCATAGCGCCAGTTGGTCTCTGATTGCGGCTCCACTCCTGCCACACCATCAAAGACGACTACTGCGCCGTCGAGCACGCGAAGCGAGCGCTTCACTTCCACAGTGAAGTCGATGTGCCCCGGGGTATCGATAATATTGAAACTGAAACGACGCGCCTTGTCGCCAGCGTTGTAGGTAGGGATCCAGGTGCAAGATACCGCAGCAGCAGTAATTGTGATGCCGCGCTCTCGCTCTTGTTCCATCCAGTCGGTCGTCGTCTCACCGTCGTGCACTTCGCCGATCTTGTGGCTCATGCCGGTATAATAGAGGACACGTTCACTGGTGGTAGTCTTACCCGCATCAATGTGGGCGATAATGCCGAAGTTTCGGACTTTTTCTAGAGGAAATTCTCGTTCCATAAATAACAGTGTGAGTGGAAAAGTTAATAAGTAAAAATGAGCTCCAAACGAGTGGAGCAGGCGCGCAATACGCTACCGCAAAATATACTGTATTGAGAGCATTTGCGCAATGCCTAGAGGGTTGGTATCTCCGGTACAGCGAGTGTTTCAGAAGAAACAGCGTCTTCCTGAACAGATTCTTCTGGTACAGACATATCAGTGGGAACTTCCTCTGGAATATTTTCAGGAATCTGCTCTCCTGCGCCGTCAGTGTCCCCTGACGGCGCCTGCGACCCCTCTGCTGCCGTATCTGACTCCATTTCCTCTTCTGGCACATTTGGTATTTCTTCTGATACAGGTTCGTCACTATCAATAGCAGGAGTGGCACTTCCCACTATCTCTTCTACTTGCTCACCCGTAAGGCACACATCGCTGCCATCTGCTTTGGCAATGCACAATCTATCAGTACGCACTTCATGCGCAAATATCCTATTAATACCATTAGTGATATCTCCAAGCCATGCAATAAGTGAGTCTCTCCAGGTATTTTCTCTGGTAAGGTCTGAGATGTCAGTGATGTTGGTGTTTATCTCTTGAATAGCTTTGGTGAGGATGGGGGTCATGAGTGCATAGCTCACTTTGTAGTAGCCATCGGGTTGTTTGGAGACAAGGTCTGGGTAGTAGTTTTTTAGATCTTGAGCGATGAAGCCGATATGCTGCGGATCAGTATCATGCTCTGTATTCCAGTTGTATGAGACAGTACGTACACCAGAGAGAGTATTGAGTGTAGATGGGAGATCGGTCATGTTTTTCTTGAGCCTCTCGTCTGAAGAGAGAAGGTCGAGAGCGTCGTCGACATATTTCTTTTGGACATAGGTGAAGTCGTCGTAGTTGGGGCCGAAGTAAGCATTTCCATATAATCCGCGCGAAGAAAGATCTGTAGTAAGAAGGACACCATCGTCAATTCTGTTGTTAGCAAATATGCTCAAGGATGTGGATGAAACTTCGCTGTACGCTTGTATAACGGCTTGATTAACAAGACTGCCTTGCATGATAAAACCGAGACCCGCACCCCTGGTAGATGAATCGGGGTCATCGTTATCAAATATGCCAATGGCCATATCTGTTATACTTGGTCCGACAAAGGTCTTTCGTAAAGGATAGAGGTTTGATTGCGCAATCTCAATACTTCCTGTTACTGGACTCCCATTCTCCGTACCAGTGAGAGGGATGAAGTCGCCTCCTCCTCCAAGACTATTGAAGGGTATCCACTCAGTAGTCTGTTCAGACTCAGTCTGCTGGTTCGCATACTCCATAATACCGTTGTTTGAACGGATACCGTAGGCTATGTCTTCGATAGAATAACCCGACGACGACAGCTCGTTTTGGTTTTCTCCAAAGAGCATTGCTGCGGTATTATCACCATTCGCTGAAAGAAAAATACTACCGCCGGAAAAGCTAAAAAAATTGTTTGAGAAGTCGTCAGAAACATACGGAGATGAGGAGAAACGTCCAGTTAGAAATTTGGCAGTCGCTACTGAACCTCCTCCTTTTCGATAGCCCATTCCACCCACCCCGACACTAAAAAAAGAACCCGTGTTATCATCGCTTACTTTCCACATGCCGGAAAGGTCTTTCGCCATAGGGCCTTCGCCAAAGGCGGAAAAGACAGAAAACGATGCAGAGAAAGCAAAATCTTCATCAATCTGTTGGAAAGCATAAACATCCAAACCCCCAGGAGCAAGATACATCTCCCCCATAGCAAGACCGTCTGGACTCTCATAGTAAAGGTCAAACATGTCCGGACGCATGTCAAAATGTGCGGATCCACTGACCGCCCCCGCATTCATATCAGAAACACTCAGAGAGATCGTATTCCCTTCTCCTCCATTGTCTCCTAGGAGATGAACGTAGTTGTCAGGATCTTGTCCCACAATAGTAAAGAGTGCATTGGTGAGGTCATCAGTGTTGATGCCAACGCTTCCGTTTGAGTAGTGGATACCTCCAGTAGCTGATTGCCAATAGGTATCAGGCATTT
>JADLEY010000017.1 GCA_020845875.1 Candidatus Nomurabacteria bacterium | reverse complement strand
GTTGCGAAGCAACGCCCACTGGTTTTCCCCCGCAGAATTCAGAATGTTCGGCGCGCTGGCGCGCACTAATTTGTTTTGGAGGAGGAGGTTCGAGCCAAAGATTTCTTTTGCACAGACCTTTTTAGCAAAAAGGTCTGTATCTCGTGCGATTCCGTCTAGATTTTGTGCCTCTTTTATCCACTCCCGCATAGGTTCGAGCCAATTATTCTGCTTGCGTGAAAGAGAGGTCATTTTTTCTTCGAGCGACTTCTTGGAAAGTAATAATTGGAAATTACAATCTTCTCTCTACTCACTGCACTACCGATAGTGTACCACCCGTCCCCTTTCCTGCGTTCTCAATCAGGCTCTTTGGGGTATCGCAAGGTGCTCAAGTCGTAGGAAGATAGCAATACCTGCTACACTAGCACTATGCCCGAAGCTGCATTTGCCGTCATCATTCTCCTCCTTATCGTATTTATCTTTGGCTAAACCGAAAAAATCCTTATTTCGGACTGCTGGGACGCTTCGCTATCTCACATTTGGGAAACCCAGGGTTTTCCCAAACCTTCCTCTACGGGAAACTACCGTTTCCCGACCCCTTCCCTTGTTCGATTCCCAGCAAAAAGCAAGGGATACCTCTTTCGGACTGCTGGGAATCGAACCCAGTTCTCACGAACCCGAATCGTGAATACTACCGGTGTACTACAGTCCGTCTTATTGCTGTATCTCCGCTAAAAAATGTCGAGGATTTCCATAGCATAGGTGCCATCGGCCTTTTGTAAAACGATGATTCCCTGTACCCGATAACCGTCTATCCTGTGCGACAAACGGTACAGCTCAGCAGAATAGAGAAACTTCTTGAGTTTGGCTGGATGAAGATTTTCGGCAGGAGATACTGCACTTCCCTCTCGTCCGGTCTTCACTTCAAAAAAGTATGTCGTTTTGTCTTTTTGAGCGACAATGTCTATTTCACCGCGAACATTTGCGACGTTTCGCTCAATGATTTTGTAACCGTTCTTTTTGAGAAACGTTACCGCTTCGTCTTCCCCTTTCTCGCCAAACTTCTGTGTTTTTGAGGTAAAAATGCGTATCATAGCGCTAATTGTTTCACGTGAAACACTACTATCCCCTTTCTACACAATTTCCTTGCAAAATAAGGATATTTTTTGAAAAAGACATTTACAAAAAGGTCAAACAATATGTCTTTTATCCCTTTTACACACAGAGTTATCCACAGTTTTACAAAAACCATTGTGTATACAGAGTATTTTAACAACAAACCTGTACATCTGTCTAAGAGACAGGAAAAATCTTGGTGCGGCTACCGGGACTCGAACCCGGATCTCCTGCTTGGCAAGCAAACGTTCTACCCCTGAACCATAGCCGCAATTATTCAAAGTTCTCCTTTTCAGCAAGAGAGAGCCATTTGAGAACCTTTCGCTTCAAAGAAGTATTCGGGATTATACTCATTCCAACCCCATATTGCAATCTTTTTACGGCCTCTTTCCCTTGTATTACCTGTGTTTTGTGGAATTGATTTTGGTCAGCCGAAAGTTGATGTACCCATTCATTTTTGCACACAGTTTCGTCTAAGTCTGGATATAGAATGAGGCAGTATTTTATAGTATTTTCCTTTGGTTTTAGGTATTTTCGTAAAAAGGCAAGAAAAATCCTGTGTATGTAAAAATCAGCATTACTTATTCGTAGAAGATTCTTAGATCTTTTGTCTCCTTCTCCTGCGTAAATCATTAACCCAGCCCAAAAGAGTGATTCTCTCTTAAAAATCTCGTATTCTTTCTCAGCTTCTTTTTCAATAAGAGCATACTGATACTGGAGTTTGAGCTTACGAACCATATTCATTCGTTCCATACGCTCTTTTGAGGCGCCGAGATTTTTTGCGATATGTTCTTGAGACAGATGTTTTGACCATGGTACACCCTTGAACCAAGCACCAAGTGTTGCACGTGAAACCCCTGTTTCTTTTTGTATCTGTCGATATGATTTCCCTTCACGGCGCAGTTGAAATATGTATTCTTTGTCCTTTCTCATCGTGTATAAGTATAATACGGTGGTGTATTTTTACAAAATACATATAAAATGATACTCTCTATCCTAGGCACCCATGGTGAAATGGATATCATAAATGTCTTCGGAACATTCGTTTCAGGTTCGAGTCCTGATGGGTGCACAATCATGAATTTATGGAAAATATCGATAAATCCCAAATCCCTCCTTTTGTTACACGTGTAACGGCACGCATTCAGGATGCGGGTTTTGAGGCATATCTGGTAGGCGGATGCGTCCGCGATATGCTCATGGGGCAGCGTCCAAAGGATTGGGATGTCACCACAAATGCCCGTCCCGAACAGGTAGAAGAAATATTTTCCGACATAAAAACAGTCAACGAAAACGCCTTTGGCACCGTGACGGTGCTCAATATGTCTCCCGAAGAAGTAGCGGGTGTTACACGGGAAACACCAGATCTCAACAATCAGGTGCAAGTGACGACCTATCGTTCTGAGGGTAGATATACCGATTCTCGCCACCCAGACTCCGTTTCATATGAAACGGAGCTCGAAAAGGACCTCGAAAGGCGTGATTTCACTATGAATGCCATTGCCTATGATCCTATAAAAGACATTTTAAAGGACATATTTGATGGTCAAACGGACATAAAGGACAAAACTATAAGGACTGTCCTTTATGCAGACGACCGCTTCAAAGAAGACGCTTTGCGGATGCTGCGAGCAGTGAGGTTTTCCACAACCCTCGGCTTTGCCATTTCACATGAAACACTCTCCGCAGTTACTTCCAATGCCGAACTCCTTGCCCACATATCCATGGAGCGTATACGGGATGAATTGTTCAAAATTATTGATTCTGACTCTCCTGCATTTGGAGTAGATTTGCTGCAAAAAACAGGCCTTTTGAAATACGTTATCCCAGAACTGGAAGATGGCGTTGGATGCGAACAGAAGGGTGCCCATATTTATGACGTATATCAGCATTTGCTCCATGCGCTCCAGCACGCCGCAGACAAAGGCTTTTCACGTGAAATCCGCCTTACGGCTCTGTTTCATGATGTTGGGAAGCCTGCTACCCGCCGATATGACCGCTCACGGGACAAGTACACCTTTTTTGGCCATGAAGTCGTAGGAGCACGCATGACTCGCAAGATTCTCGATAGGCTCAAGGTTCCACGTGAAACAGAGGAGCTGGTGACAAATCTGGTGCAAAACCATATGTTCTTCTCCGATACTGAACAGATCACGCTCTCAGCCGTCCGCCGCATCATCCAAAAGGTGAAACCAGAGCATATCTGGGAGCTCATGGAGGTGCGTGAGTGTGACCGTGTCGGTATGAAGAAGGCTGAGGCGCCGTATCGCTTGCGCAAGTACCACGCAATGATCGAGGAGACGCTCCGCGATCCGATCTCGGTCGGTCAGCTCAAAATAGATGGGAAGTACCTGATGGAAAGGTTACACATGAAACCAGGACCTCGCATGGGTTGGATACTCCATGCACTCCTAGAGGAAGTACTCGAAAACCCTGCGCTCAATACTGTGGAACAACTAACTGAGAGGGTAAAAGACCTTGATGAGCTTGAGGATGCTAATCTCAAAAAACTGGGAGAAAAAGGGAAGGAAAAGAAGGAAGAAGCAAACGAGGAAGAGGTAGGAAAACTCCGAACAAAGCATAAAGTAAGAAAATAATATGAAGCAATCATTCACCGACAAAGTTTTGGCTGTGGTACGCAAGATTCCGAAAGGGAAGGTACTGACGTATGGACAGGTGGCGGCAAAAGCAGGGAGTCCGCGAGCGGCACGTGCAGTGGGGAGCATCATGCGGGCAAATTTTCGCCCTGACGTGCCGTGCCATCGTGTCATCAGAAGTGACGGCACGCTGGGCGACTACAATCGCGGTGGCACTGCTGCCAAGCGCGCACTTCTCAAAAAAGAAGGAGTATCTCTCTTTTAATAAAAAATCCCACACGATTGGATGACGTTGCGGGATTTTGTTGCCTTTTACAAGATATTGTCTTATGAACGGGACAATCGTTGGGAAAATATGATGACAGAAAGGGAAGTCTCTGTGAACAACTTGTCCTTTGGTGTGGTTTCATCTACACGATATTTTCCAAGATCTCCCATGGTACGAAGGAATTGTCCTTCCCAAAAAAGAAGTACTTCTGCTATCCTCTTGTAGTAGAGAGCGAGCATTTTCTTCACCCCTACATATCCTTGCACATCTGCAAACACATCAATGAGTTCGGCAAAGAGTTTTGAGAGATCAAAGAAGATAAGGTAGTAATCTTCTATTTCGCTGAGGGGAAGGTAACCGCGTACTCCTTGCTTGCGCACCTCTCGTCGAAGCAGCTGCTGTTTGGAGATATAATTTCGGGTCATGTGGGCATATCGCCGTACATACTCGAATACACCGCGAGGCGCAGGAACCTCAGGAAATTCGCGTTGCCACTGCTGTCTATAATGACGATCAAGCGTGGCGATGAGTTGATTGTCCATGGTGTACTGTTTTGTGGAGTATAGCCCTTTTTTCAAGTCTGTGGTAGAGTCAAGAAAATAAACACATATGGATCCTCGCCTTGCCCGTTTTGTAAGGAGGATGGACAGACTCGTTGTCATAGTGCCCCTACTGGCAGTGGTAACCCTGATTATCCTTTATTTCAGAATGAATTAATTTGTATTTTTCCAGAAGCCCCACAGCACAGTGGGGCATTTTTTATTTCACATCAAGCAGAACAGGGCAGTGATCAGAACCCCTAACCTCTGACAAAATTTTTGCATTGGTGATTTTCTTTTTTAATGTATTGCTCGAGAAGAGATAGTCGATGCGCCAGCCAACATTGCGCTCGCGCGCCTTGGCGAAATGGCTCCACCAGCTGTACTGGCCGTTGCCAGAAGTAAAGAGACGAAACGTGTCGAGAAAGCCAGCATCGATATATGCTTGAACACCCTTGCGCTCTTCATCGGTAAAACCCTTCTTGCCAACATTTTCTTTTGGACGAGCAAGGTCGTCCGCTGTGTGCGCCACATTGAGATCACCACAAAAGATGACTGGCTTCATTTGTTCGAGCTGTTTCATATATTCGAGAAATGCAGGATCCCAGTGTTTATACCGCAACGGTAGGCGAGAAAGATCGTCTTTTGCATTCGGCGTATAGACTGTCACCACAAAGAAATCTGTGTATTCTGCTGCAATTATTCGCCCCTCTGTCGTTGTGTCACCGTAGGCATCAGTAAGTGCATACTTCTTGGCGATTGCTTCGGGGAATCCGTTCACCACCGAGAGTGGCTCTATTTTTGAAAAAATCGCCGTGCCGCTGTAGCCCTTTTTCTTTGCACTGTTCCAATACTCCGTATACTCCGGCAGATCTACTTCACTCTGATGACGCTCCGCTTTGGTCTCCTGTAAACAAAGCACGTCTGGTTTGTATTGCTCAATGAAAGGAAGAAGAAGTCCCTTTTTGTGCACTGACCTGATGCCATTAACGTTCCACGAGATAATCCTCATACCCCCATAATAGCAAAACCCCCTCTCCTTGTGCAGAAGAGGGGGTACCGTCGCTTTCACCAATTTTTTCGAAGGAGATGCGTAAAGAACCATAGAAGCCCAACAATCGAACCGCTTACTCCACCAAGAATTATATACATCTGTACATCCCGATTGGAGAAAAAGCTCCCCACAAAACTAAAAAGAAGTATCGAAACAAGACTGAAACCAACGTAGTCGGCAAACGCTTTTGGCGGCCGCTGATCTCTCGATTCGAGAAAGAGTGCCGTTGCACAGCAGACAAATCCGCCGAGAAACGGCACCACTGCAGTCATAGAGTAGCCACGATAGAGAAAGTATGCAGCAAGTAGTGCTGCGCTGACGAGCAAGAGAAGGAAAGAACACTGTTTCATAGTGAAGTTGTTTTTTGTCTATTTAATCGCGCAATACAGAAAAGTCAACCCATGTGGCCCCGTCGCTTCACTCCTAAAATACCCCCGTATATGCTACGGGGGTATAAGAACAGATTTGTTTACCATTCAGGATCCAACTTATCCTTTTTACGATAGTTGTAGGTTTCGGTGAGTAGCTTTGCATACTCTTCGTACCGAAGTGATCTGGCTTCCATAAGCATAGTCACGGGATACTTTTTCAACTGCTGAATCATGTGCGCCTGATCGTACCCTTTTGTTCTTAGCAATACGAGTATTGCTTCTACAAAAGAACGGGATTTGTAGCCGCGAGGATGGAAGTCTTTGAATTGAAGTATCCTGCGAGCTTTCACATATGCCTTGGCGGACATCTCCTCTGTGCATATCATTTTTCCATGACGAAAAAAGTCATTTGCACCAACCTCTTTTGTTCTTCTTCCAAGAAGGATGAGTTGAGAAATAGTAATTTGAAAACCAAACTCGTCAAAGAACTCTTTGAATCGAACATAATTCTCATTGCCACCTCTTGCATAACTATTCATGAATTCTTCCATTTTCCAATCCCTTGAATTTACATTGAGGATAGTAACCTCTTTAATTCCCCATCCCGGCATAACTGCAAAATAGATGGGGAGATGTAAACGTTTTGCTGCTTCGAAACGATGCTGTCCATCTATTTGCTGAAGCATTTCGTTTACAAAAAGAATTGTGAATAAATACCCGTCTTTTTGAAAGGATTCCATAAGAGCTTGTACATGCGCTTCATTGATATCTCTGTTTTCTGCCAACCGAGAAAACGCATCATACCTTTTGGTTGCGTAGATTTTGTAATCATCTAGCGGCAACAATACGGCATCCGTCGTAAGAAAAGACAACAAATCTTTTCCTATCGAAGGAAGTTTTGCAGCCAACATACCACTGGTGAGCGGTATGAGGGATTTAACTTGGATTGAAGAATCAGCGGAGCTAGTAATTGCTCCAATTTTTTCTTGAGACATAGTTTAAGTTGTTTAAGGTTCAAAAATATGATTTTCTGAACCTTACTACAAAAAAAAATCTGTCAAGCTGGCGCTGACAGAAAGTACTGAAACGAAAAAGAAAACCCCTCCATGCTTGCACGGAGGGGCACTAAATAAAAGCGGCTAACTTTTTTCTTCAGGCTTTTGTCCGCCGGACTGCCTAGTGTACTGCGGCCCGGGGCGGTGATCATCGTATGTATCCGAAGATAATCTGATGGTCCCATCTGCCATATTGATGATGATGTCACCAATATGATTGTGCGAACCGGAGATAACCACTAGCGGAGAAGTCCCCGCTGCTGCGGCAGTGTTTGCGGCAGGTTGCACGCTGGGCGCTGTTGCCGCTGGCTGTGTAGCAACCGGAGCAACAGCAGGTGAGGATGCCGCGGAAAGATTCCTAAACAATGCGCTTAGAATTTGCCACAGCAACCAGAGCGCAAAAGCAATCACGGCAATCCAGAACAATACTTCCAGGAGACTTTTCAGCCATCCCGGAAACCAGCTGAATGTGCTGCCTGTCTTCTCAGGCGTTTCATCAGGTGAGAACCAATACCACCCACCTGCCGACAAAGAATCAGCGGGTATGGTAACTTCTTTGGTGATGGAGAGAGGGTTTGTAACATCCCTCATTCCAACCAGTTTCGGCTGCGGCAGTTTGCGTTTATCACAACTGAACCGCGGCGCCGTAATCGGCTCTTTGCGGGTAATCGTGGTGTCCGTTGTTACGGTTACCACAAAATCTTTTGCTACTGGAGTTTGCTCCGTTGTGGAGCTGCAACTTGCGAGTACCAGCGCAATCGCAAGGACTGAAAAAAGTTTTTTCACTTTTATCTGTTTTAAAGTACACTTCGGTTTCGCAATATGCAGGTACGAAGGAATTGACCTAGGAGCAGTATAGCATATTGTTTTATATTTGTCAACTAACCCGTATCGAACTATTTCTTTGAGTGAAATTTTTTGTGGACTTCGCGCAGTTGTCTGTCGGTGACGTGTGTGTACACCTGTGTAGTCGCAATGTTGGCATGCCCCAGCATCATCTGTACCGAGCGGATGTCGGCGCCATTGGACAGCAGGGTAGTGGCAAATGCGTGACGCAGAACGTGCGGAGTGACCTTCTTTGAGATGCCAGCCTTGATAGCATAGTACTTAACAATGCGCTCGATGGATCGGGGAGTGAGGCGACCGCTGCTGTTCTTGCTGCCATTTTTTGCATTACTGACAAAGAGCGGCTCGTCCATGTCTTTGCGCGCAGCGAGATACTTCTTGAGATACATCTTAGCATCATCGGAGAGGAAGACGACGCGCACTTTGTCACCCTTGCCGCGAATCGAAAACTCGTCGCGAGAGAGATCGAGGTCGCGATTGAGCGAGCACAACTCGGAGAGGCGCAGTCCGGTAGAAAAGAAAAGTTCCAGTATCGCCCTGTCGCGCAGTGCCCCAAGCTCAGCACCTTCTGCTGCGGTCAGTAAACGTGAGAGCTCGCTGACAGAAATAAGATCGAGATCGCGAGCGCCGACCTTTGCCAGCTCAATCGTATCAGGGGAGAGTGCGGTGATGTTTCTCTTTTTTAAAAACTTCAAAAAGGAGCGTAGTGCGATCATGTAATAATTTTGTGTTGCTTTTTTCATAGTCGCACTCGACTGTCCTCGTACATGCGCCCCTGGAGCACGGGAGAGTGTGAGACGAAACGTGCGCACTGCGGATTCGGTAATATCGGAGAGCGAGCGAATGCCTGCCTGTTCAAAAAAGGTAGTGAGGTAGTGGTCATAGTTGCGACTCGTCAACGGACTGCGTCCTTTTTCGATCTCCAAGTATTCTATAAATTGTTGCTTTGCATCAGCGACACCCATCGGACACAGTATACAATGTCGCAAAATAAAATCCTTTTCAGAATTATTGACTAGATACAAAATCTAATGTATTATTGCGTCGATAACACTATTGTTCATTTTATAAATGATTTACTATGAATCGCGAACTTCTCACGCAACGCCTTGCGCGCCTGATTATTGTTATTACCGAAGAACCTCTCACTAAAAATGAGATGAAGAACATGGATATTATTCTCTCCGAATTAGAACAACCTGGGAGAGGAGAAGATCTTCTTTCTGTTCAACACAAAGAGAAGTTGGAAAAAATCGCTGGGGTACGGGAATATTTTATTCAACACCCACGAGACTACCTTCTTATTATCGGCAATAGCCGAATTCCAAGATCGCAGATTGTCGGACTCGCTGGTGAATGGGGTATTACCGAACCCCATCTTCAGCTGGAGCTAGAATATGACAAACTAAAAGGTAATTTCCCTTTTGAAGCAGCTCAGAATCATCGATGTGCGGGTATCATTATTGCTGAAATGCCCCACAAGGTGATAGCACTTGGCGGACACACTTCTGGTGTGGAAGCACTTACTGCCACAGGACTGTTTACCTTCACCTGCTCCAACCTAAAGCTCACTAAAGAACAGCTTCGACAAGCATTCAATGCGTTTGGTATTCACCTGCAGAAACAAATTCCTTTTGGAGGTAATATTTCTCCTTCTTCTGTGGAGAGGAATGATAACAGTAATACATTCTTGCACACAGAAATAGACAGCGATCGGTCATAAAAGAACTAAAGCCCATCCCTTCTAGGGTGGGCTTGCTTTTTGTAAATAAGTGTGGTAACATGCCCCCATGCTTACCACCAAGAAAAAGCAGGCAATCATCAAGAAACATCAGACGCATACTTCTGACACCGGTTCAAAAAAGGTGCAGGTAGCGATGTTGACGGAACAAATTGATCGACTTGCCGACCATCTCAAGAAGCACAAGAAGGACAACCACTCGCGTCGCGGCCTTATCAAAATGGTTGCCAACCGCCGAGGACACCTCAAGGTGCTTGAGAAGAGTAACCCTTCTCAACACGCTGAAGCGCTCAAGATGGTGAAGAAATAAAAAGTGCCGCCCTTGTGGCGGTATCTTCTTTTTACGCGCTATACTACAAAGTGGTACGCAATTAGTTCGTACCTATTATTTTTATACCATGATTGTCAAACAAAAAGATCAACGAGTAGGGATATTTATCGATACACAAAATCTCTACCACACTGCAAAAAATTTATATAAACGGAAAGTAAATTTTGCCAATGTCGTCAAGGAGGCCCTTGCCGGCCGCAAGCTCATTCGTGCTATTGCCTACGCTATCACCACCGAGAGTGAAGATGAAAGTGCTTTTCTTTCAGCGCTCACCAAGGCAGGTATTGAAACAAAAGTGAAAGATTTACAAATATTTTTTGATGGCAGCAAAAAAGCAGACTGGGATATCGGCCTTGCTATTGATGCAGTCAGTATGGCACCGAAACTCGACGCCATTATTATTGTTTCTGGCGATGGGGACTTTGTGCCGCTCTGCCGATACTTGCAGTACCACCACGGAGTACAAGTCGAAGTGGTAACCTTTGGAAAATCAGCATCTGCTTCACTCAAAGAAGCGGCGGATGATTTCTTTGATCTTTCAGTAACACCAAAGAAGTACCTGCTCGGTTATTAGCATCTTGTATGTCTTCCGAATCACCTACAGCTTCATCACTGCCCCCAGAGGCACCCACACCCTCTCTTCTTCCAGAAGGAGAAGTTCGCCTTGCGCACACCTATCAAGATGATGTTGCTCGTGCAATGAATGCTACTGATGCTGCAGTAGTACAGGAGCTTCTTGAAACAGCTCGTGAAAAAGAGGTGCAACAAAAGGCATACTCTACCAGTATCCACCAACGTAAGTGGTACAGCGTGTATGCTGTTTCACTCATTCTTCTTGCATTGATCGGCTTTGTTTTTGCATTTATCTACTACACACGCCTGACCGTCCCTATCCAAGAGCGTGTATCAGTTGGCGTGTTTCCCAACACTGCTCCTATAGCAATTGATCAGACTGATATACGCCAAACACTCTCGACACTCGCGCTCGACGGCACCCTCAAGGAGGGGAAACCGACCCTTGTCCCTCTTGTGACTGATTCGTCAACACTCACCCCGATAACAAAGGAATCGTTCTTTTCTTTTATTGAAGCACGTCCTAGTGAACCGTTTGCCGCCGCCATCGACACGATTCGCCTTGGGACAATGAATACGGGAGAGAAGAACGTTCCATTCATTATCCTCTCGGCATATGATCAACAGATTATTTCAAAAGAGCTTCTCATTGCCGAACCACAACTGCTTTCACTCTTCTATCGCAGCCTTTCTATTGATCTCAGTAAATACATTGCTCGTGCGGGTGAAGAATTCCAAGGGGTCTATCGCTACAACCTTCCACTTCGAGTTCTCCCGCAGGACCCAACAACAGTCGAAGGAACAATGGCGCCCATCTTGCTCTATGGATTTGTTTCTGATCGTGTAGTGGTCATCACTACCGATGACAACGTCCTCAAGGCGGTCTACGATATGCTTGTGCGACAGTAGGGGATAAGTGGCTCTTGTGCTTTTTTCCCGCCATGCTAGTATGAGCGCAATGAAGAATATTACCGTTTTCAAAGAGAAATTAGAGGCAGAAAAAAGCACCCTTGAAAAAGAGCTTTCTGATATCGCTCGCTTCAACGAGGAGACAGGGCTCTGGGAAGCGATGCCTGATCAAGACCTCGTCGGAGAAATTGACGACAATGACGCAGCCGACCGCTTCGAAGACTTTGAGGAGCGTAGCGCCATTCTCTCAACACTCCAAGCGCGCCTCACAGATGTAAATGCGGCGCTCAAAAAAATAGTTGACGATACTTACGGTATTTGTGAGATTGGGGGAGAAAAAATAGAGGCAGACCGTCTCGAAGCAAACCCTGCCGCTCGCACCTGCAAAGAACACATGAACGCTTAATCAAAAAACCTCCGCGTAACGCGGAGGTTTTTTGATTAGAGATTCGTTCCAGAGTCGTCGGCAGAGGGTCCATATATGGAGGGAACAAGGCCGCCTGCCATACGTATATAAACAGAGAGCTGTCCGCGGTGATGAATCTGATCGAGGAGCATCATGAGTGCAAAGTCGCCACCCGCAAATGTCTTACCGACAAACTCTACTTCTTTTGCAAGTCCTGTATCACCAAGCTGCTTTATTTCAGCAAGTACATAATCAGTTTCACTTTTGAAGTCAGTAATAAGTTCGGCAAGCGTCTCCTTTGTATATGTTTGAAATACTTCACGCTCTATCGTCTCACCGAGAATATACGACCTGAGCAAATACATCTCAAAGACGAATGTCGCCATGAGCCGCTTTGTCTGCTGGCTGCGCTCGTGTGGCGCGAAATGCATCTGATTTTCCGGATATGCACGCATAACCCGAAGCGTCGTTGCAAATTCTTTTTTCATAAGTGCTACCAAATCTGTTGTTGAAATCATACAAGTGAGTATAACAAAACACACCCAAAAGGGTGTGTTGGTATTCGTTCACAATTCTTCTCCGCCAATGGAGAGAGATTCATCTTACCGTTCCATGGTGTGGACACCGAGTATCTCCGTACGAATTTCCATCCAAAGTTTGCCAAGCTGATTTTTGCCGTCTTTGTGTTCACCCCACCCCCAGAAATCATCTCTCCAGGAATCCTCGATGAGCACTCTGCTACCAGAATCTTTCAGCTTTTTCTGAACGTACTCGTGTTGGTAATACTTCGCCAATAAAATCTCTTTCATAAGACCAACCTTTACTGCGTCCCAATCAGAACGTTGTTGGTATTTCAATTTCTGAGCAAGCTTAAAAGCATCGTGGGCACTGCGACAAGCTCGGATAGCTTCTCGTACATCTGGACTCTCAAACCTTTCGGTATGGTATACATGCTCTGATGTCATATATTCTCTCCCTTTCCATGTGAGCATGAAAGAAGAGAAATTGGAAAACGGATAGAACTCATGCTCGTAAAAGAAAATTGGTTCCATATATTAAGTATTTTAAGATTTCCAGAACTGTATACAAATAGGGTTAATTTGTCAAAGTATAGAGATGGTGCTCATGCTATAGTTTCACTAGTGAAAAAGGAGATAGGCAAAACATTTAGCGAGCGCGTTGTCGAGCTGGCACTTATGATTTCCAGAGGACGCGTAGCGACTTACGGTGCACTCGCGCGAGCTGCGGGCGGCGGGACGATAGCAGCGCAGTCTGTCACCACTATTCTCGGCAAAGCATATGAAGCAGGAGAAACTCGTATCCCGTTTCACCGCATCGTGTACTCAGGCGGGCGCGTCTGGCTCGATGATGCACACCGCGCAAAGCGTCTACAGCTCTACAAAGCAGAAAATATCGCACTCGATACAAAAGACCGCATCCTGCACTTCGACGATATTGTGTACGAGTTTCGCTAGTCGTATACTGCTGGCATGGCATTTTCGAGAGTTCGGAGTGCACAACTCTCCGGATTGACGGCAAAAGAGGTGATGGTCGAAACCGATATTTCCCGTGGGTTGTATCTGTTTCAGATCATCGGCCTCGCTGATAAGGCAGTGGAAGAATCGCGCGAGCGCGTCATCAGCGCACTGCGCAATACCACCGGAAAAAATCCAAAGACAGAAAACCAGAAGGTGACCGTCAACCTCTCTCCTGCCGAACTCAAAAAAGAGGGTGCGTACGTAGATCTGGCTATCGCAGTTGGCTATCTCGTCGCCACCGGAGAAATACCAGCGACGGCAACTGACAACAAACTTTTTGTTGGCGAGCTCGCGCTCGACGGTAAGACACAGCCGTTGCGAGGACTTCTCTCCATTGCACAACTGGCAAAACAAAAAGGGATAGCGGCCCTGTATATTCCGTCTGGTAATTATGCCGAAGCACAGCTCGTCGAAGGGATAGATATATTTCTCGTGCCGACACTTACCGATCTCGTCTCTCATCTGCGAGGAGAAGAGGGTGCCGTAACACAAGTAATAACAGAAAGACCCTCTAAAAAGATCGCGACTTACAGCATCGATCTAGGAGATGTCCGAGGGCAAGCATTTGCCAAACGCGCACTCACCATCGCTGCGGCCGGCGGGCATAACATTATTCTCTATGGCCCTCCTGGCACCGGAAAAACGATGCTCGCGAAAGCGTTTCATTCAATACTACCGCCACTCTCAAACGATGCCTTTCTCGACGTCGCCACTATTTATTCTTCAGTGGGACGCATCGAAGACATTCTCTCTGGCGCGCCCCCGTTGCGCGCACCACATCATAGCGCTTCTCATGTCGCGATTATCGGAGGAGGACAGACTATCCGCCCCGGAGACATCACGCTGGCGCATCACGGCATACTATATATGGATGAGTTTCCAGAGTTTGACCGCCGTGTCATCGAAGCGCTCCGCGAGCCAATCGAAGAAGGACACATTACTGTGGCGCGTGCAAAAGGGTCTGAACGATTTCCTGCGCAATTCATTTTGCTTGCAGCGATGAACCCGTGCCCATGCGGCTATCGGGGGAGTACGATACAACTCTGCCGCTGCAATGCTGCCGAGCTCGCCCGTTATCAAAAAAAGCTCTCCGGCCCTATTATTGATCGTATTGACTTGTGGGTACCAGTCTCGCACATCGAATACGACGCGCTACATGAACGTGCCGACAAACAGGAAAGTCCGCTGGTCAGATCACGTGTCGCTGCCTGTCGGACACTGCAGCATGAGCGTTTTGGCAAGCTCAACAGTGCGCTCTCTTCAAATGAGGTACAAGAATCGAGCGGTCTGACAGATGCAGCAAAGGAACAGCTCCAATCGTACGCCCAAAGACTGAAGCTTTCGCCGCGCGCATACCTGCGCACCATCAAGGTCGCACGAACAATTGCCGACCTCGACAATTCCGACACGATTGACGTACCACACATCCTCGAAGCGTTTCAATATCGCCCAAAATTTGATTGACATTTATAAGAGAAACATCTAGCATGATGAAAATTTTGTATTATGAACAAATCAATCATTGCGGTCCACGACTGCCGTCATGAAAAAGCGGTGGCCATCGAAGGGGTATTTAGATCTCTGCGGCCTGATATTCAATTTATAGGTATTGAAAATACTACCCTAAAGACTTCTGTTTTTACTATGGAAGCCTTATTTGATGCCGCTCTTGTACGTATTCGCAGCGCACAGATCAAGAAGCCTGACGCTGACTTTTACGCAACAGTACAACGCGGCTACATCTGGGACGGAAACATTTACCGCCTCATAAGTGTTGCAGCAGTAAGTAATGGGAAAGACATTGTGCGTGAATGTACTTCGAGTATCTCTGTTGATAAGAAGATATCCGATCAAAAATATTTCTCTCAACAGAAAAGGGTAATGGATGAACTCCTGCGAGAACACTTTCCCGAATGGAAAAAAGAAACTTCAGTGTTTACTATTCTCACTAAAGGGAAAGAGGACGAACGATTATGGATGCAGATGCCTTTGCGTTGTTGTCTCAGAACACTTCTTTACATCAAATCCCCGGTATAGCCGGGGATTTAGTATTAGTATTTTGTGTATTTACTATCCTTGGTAAATGGATTTGAAATACCGTGCGTTTCAAAGTGCAAATGCGGCCCAGTCGAACGGCCTGTGTTGCCGATTGCACCGACTTTTTCTCCCTGATCAATTGAATCTCCTACTGATACAGAAAGCACAGAAAGGTGTGCATAGAGTGTTTGTATGCCATCGGAATGAGAAATGACAACAAAGTTTCCGAAGCCTCCATTGCAATTATTCTTTGGTCCTCCAGTAGAGCAGCCGCTTTTTGCGACAATCACTGTACCTTCTGCAGCAGCAAGAACAGGTGTTCCAATAGGGGCACCAAAATCAACCGCATTTACTGGATGATACCCTTGAGTAAGAACACTTCCTGGAACAGGAACAATGAAGATGCCGTACCGACCTTTTGAAGATGAGTTTGCGCTGGATGGTGTTGATTTTTTTGTTTCTACAGAAGTATCAACAGACTGCTTCACAACAGGAGAAGTCGATACCTTCTTTGGAGTAACAGGAGCACTCTTAGGAATCGGTTCTGCATCAGGGATAATAAGATCAAGTCCTGGTTGGATCTTTTTTGGATCATCAAGATCATTGAAGTAGAGTATCTCTTCTGCGTCGGCATCGAACTTTGATGCGATACCAGAAATGGTATCTCCCGCCTGGACAGTGTATTGAATACCGTTGATGGGGAGGATGACGAGTGCTTGCCCTGGTTTAATAAGAGATTTTGAAGTCATCTCATTTGCCCAAAGTATTGTGTTTTGACTTACGCCAAACTTTGATGCGATACCAGAAATGGTATCTCCCGCCTGGACAGTGTAAATAGAAATAGAAGGAAGGTCGTCGTGCGCATCTTCCTGGTGCTCTTCCTCAACAAAAAGTTCGGGTTCTTCTGGGGTAACCACCTCTTCATCTTTCACTTCATATCCCTGAGAGACAGAACTGATTTGTGCCGTTACAATATGGGCGACTGCAATATTAATAGCAAGGAGTGCGCCAAAAAGGGCAACTATTTTCTTTTTGGCAGGACTTGATGGTTCTGTGGGTAACATACGTTTACAGAAACATATGATACCGCTCCAAAACCAGTGATTATGAAAACGCCATGCAAATCTGATTTGTCTACAGTTTTTAACCTTTATTTACAAGGTTCAGAATAAAGTTGACAACCTTACTTATCATGATATAAAAATAAATCCTTATTTTATAAGGCTCTTTTTCCATTTTGATTTCTCCAGCAGATACCTCTGCTATACTCTTCTCTGTGAACACCTTTCTCGAAGGACTCAATGACGCCCAGCGGAGCGCGGTGCTTGCCACCGATGGACCAGTACTTATTGTGGCAGGTGCCGGAGCGGGGAAGACCAAGACTATCGTACATCGCATCTGCCACCTTGTCGCCACAAAAGGCATCGCCCCGCAGGCAATACTGGCCGTCACCTTCACCAACAAGGCAGCAAAAGAGATGCGCGAGCGTGTCGCTGCACTCATTCGCACACTCCCTGATGTAGTGACCGAAGGTGCTCTGCCGTTTCTCTCCACCTTTCACAGTCTCGGCGTGTTTCTCCTGCGTCGCTTTGGCGCTCATGCGGGGGCCATGAAGCGCTTCGTCATCCTCGACGACAGCGATGCTTCGTCGCTTTTCAAAGAGGCAATGAAATCCTTAGGTGTTGACCCAAAACAACACGAACCGCGCGCCTTGCGTTCACTCATTAGCCGCGCAGCAAATGCGATGCAAACGCCCGACGAACTCCTTGCCGAGCCCAATCCCCGCTACCGCCTCGCTGGTCAAATCTGGAAAAAGTACGCTGCGCTGAAGCGCGAGCAAAAGGCGCTCGATTTCGACGACCTCCTCAGTGAGACAGCGACGCTGCTGGAACAAAACACCGAAGCGATAGAATGGTGCCGCGCGACCTGGCGCTACATACATATAGATGAGTATCAGGATACCAACGAAGTCCAGTACCGTATCGCCCGCGCGCTCGCCGGACCGGCAAAAAATCTCTGCGTTGTAGGAGATAGCGATCAGAGCATCTATTCTTGGCGCGGCGCTAACATCAAAAATATCCTCGAATTTGAGCGCGACTATCCAGAGGCACAGACCATCCTCCTTCAGGAAAACTACCGCTCGACCAAAGCAGTACTCTCTGCGGCAAACGAAGTCATTTCACACAACAACTACCGCACCCCAAAAGAACTCTTCACCAACAACGCCAATGGTGAGCTCATCTCGCAGTATGCCGCCTACGACGAGGCAGACGAGGCGCTCTTCATTGTGGAGCGATGCATCGAACATATTGACCGTGGAGTGCCAATAAGCGAGATCGCGGTACTCTTCCGTACCAACTTCCAGTCGCGCGCACTTGAAGAAGCATTTCTCGCATCGCATATCCCGTATCAAGTGCTCGGTGTGAGATTCTTTGAGCGCAAAGAAGTGAAAGATGTACTCTCCTATATCCGCGCAGCGCTTCACCCTGATTCGTTTGTGGACATTGCCCGCACCATCAATACTCCCGCACGCGGCATCGGCAAGGTCACCCTTGCTAAAGTGCTTGCAGGAGAACAAGAAGGCCTCTCTGGTAAGGCGCGGCTCTCGGTCGATCATTACTTTGCTATCCTCTCGCGCATTGCCCAGCTCGCTCAAACGAGTACAGCAAGCGAACTCTTGCGCTACACTATCCAGGAGAGCGGTATGGAAGCCGCCTATAAGGCAGAAGCTGACGGCGAAGAACGTCTCGAAAATCTCAAGGAACTCGTAACCCTCGGACTGCGCTACGACCACCTTCCTCCAGAAGAGGGAATAGAGAAGCTTATTGAAGAAGCGACGCTTATGAGCGACCAGGATACTATCGAGCAGGCACAGGGCGTGAAGCTGATGACGATACATGCATCAAAAGGCCTTGAGTTTGATGTAGTGTTTGTGGCAGGGCTTGAGCAAGGACTCTTCCCTCACGAGAGAGACACCAAGCAGACAGGAGCCGATGGTGAGGAAGAGCGCCGACTCATGTATGTGGCACTTACCCGTGCCCGCAAGAAGCTCTATCTCACCTACGCATCAGTGCGTACTATCTTTGGGATGCGCGATGTGCGCCTGCCAAGCGAATTTCTCCTCGACATTCCCGAAGAGCTCCTCACTCGCGAAAGTCGTGATGGGGAAGTGGGATTTGGCACAGTATATCTCTAAACTTCCTGCTATACTCTTTGTTGTATGCAGTTCAAAGTACCACAGTTTATCGATGTAGAAGACAAAGTGGTCGGACCGCTCAGTTTCCGCCAATTTGCCTACCTTGCTGGAGGAACAGGACTTGTCTATCTGTCATTTAGACTCCTTCCAATACTCATCGCTCTTCCAGTTGCAGTAGCACTCGGAGCGCTTGCTGCCGCACTGGCTTTCATGAGGTATAACGAGAAACCTTTTGTAAATGTTTTGGAATCATTTATACGCTTCCACACCAAATCCAAGCTCTATCTCTGGAGAAAGCAGTCACCAAAAATACCAAAGAAACCATCAGAAGAAGGGATGCGCCCGCTCCTTCGTGATACACTAAACGAGAGCAAGCTCAAGACGCTTACCCGCAGCCTCGATACGCTCGATAATTAATAACGGTGTCTTCTTACTTTACACTATGGCCATTTCCGGTACTCCTGCACAACAATTTGTTCCGGTTAAAGAAGTTCGCGATGGTATCGTGGTAATGAAAGATGGCACTCTTTGTGCAGTAGTACTCGTCTCTTCTATCAACCTCTCCCTCAAAGCTTACGACGAACAACGTGCAGTACTTCTCCAATTTCAAAACTTCCTGAACACGCTCGACTTTCCTATCCAAATCGTCATCCAATCGCGTCGCTACGATGTCCGACCATATATTCTTATGCTTGAAAATCGTCTTCGAGAACAAGAAGAAGGTCTTCTCCAAGTACAAACGCGTGAATATATTGACTTTATTCAGTCTTTTTCTGACCAGGTCAATATTATGAAGAAAATGTTTTATGTGGTTATTCCCTACATTCCTCCTCTCCTTACCCAAAAAGGCGGTATCTCAAAAGTGCTCTCTTTTTTAAAAAAAGAAGATACGGCCGCTCAATCAGTCGCAGAGTTTGAAGAGCAGCGTGTTCAACTCGAAGAACGCATTGGCGTCGTGCAACAAGGACTGAGCCGTCTTGGCCTCACTATTGGGCAGCTCGGTACTCAGGAAATGATTGAATTGTTCTATAAAACCTTCAATCCCGGTGATTCTACTTCCATTACAGGAACAGGCTCAAACGACAAAAAAGTTGCATAAGTGCGCTATACTAGGCAGTAATGGCTTTATTTTCATCAAAGAAAAAAGAAAAGGAGGAGAAATCCCTTCCTATTCCTGTTTCTGATGTGTATGAATGGGCAACGATGGAGCTCGCGGATAAAATCGCGCCGAGCGCTATCGAGATCACTCCACGATCGATGCACATTGGAGATAAAATCGTGCGCACCTTTTTTGTTATCTCCTACCCGCGCTACCTTACTGACAATTGGCTCACTCCCATTATCAACCTCGACAAAGTATTTGATATCTCTCTTTATATTAACCCTATCGAAACTGCCGAACTCCTCAAACATTTTCAAAAGAAAATCGCCGAAGTGGGAAGTCAAATTATTACCAGGGAACAAAAAGGATTGGTGCGCGATCCAATGCTTGATACTGCCTACCAAGATCTCGATGAGTTGCGCAACAACCTTACCCAAGCACAAGAAAAGATGTTTGATGTTGGTTTTTATATCACCATTTATGGCGATACCGAAAATGCAATGTTTCGAGCAGAAAGTGAAATTCGATCCCTTCTCGAATCAAAAATGATTTATATCAAACCCACTCTCTTCCAAGAAGAGGATGGTTTTAAAACAGTGGCACCTCTTGGCACTGATCATCTTGGTATCACCCAAAAACTCAACTCTGAGCCGATTTCAAGTATGTTTCCTTTTGTATCGTTTGATCTCACCTCTGACAAAGGTATTCTTTATGGTGTCAACCGTCACAATTCGTCACTCGTTATTTTCGACCGTTTTTCACTCGAAAACTACAACTCAATTATTTTTGCCAAGTCAGGTGCCGGAAAAAGCTATGCGACTAAACTCGAGATTATTCGCACACTCATGTTTGATACTGAAGTTATCGTCATCGATCCTGAACGTGAATATGAATACCTTGCAGAGGCGGTCGGTGGGCGCTATTTCAATATTTCTCTTTCTAGCGATCACCATATCAACCCATTTGATCTTCCCATTCCACGGGAAGACGAAGCTCCTGCAGATGTATTGCGCGGCAATATTATTTCTCTTGTCGGACTTTTCCGTATTATGCTCGGTGGATTGACAGCAGAAGAAGATTCTATTATTGATCGCGCAATCACTGAAACATATGCTCTCAAAGATATTTCTGCTGATAGCGACTTTAGTACCATCGAACCACCACTTCTCTCCGACTTTGAAATGGTGCTACAGGGAATGGAAGGAAGCGAATCCCTCCTTCAACGCCTTACCAAATATACACACGGTTCGTGGGCAGAATTTATTAATCAGCCAACTAAAGTTGATATCAACAAAAAATTTATTGTCTTTTCAGTACGCGATATGGAGGATGACCTCAAACCTGCTGCTATGTATATAGTGACACATTTCATTTGGAATGCGGTCCGCAAAGAGCTTCGCAAGCGTCTTTTGGTTGTCGATGAGGCATGGTGGATGATGAAATCTGAAGACACTGCTTCTTTCCTTTATTCTATCGCTAAACGTGGACGTAAATATTATCTAGGCCTCTGCACTATCACCCAAGACGTTGGTGACTTTATGAAAAGCCCCTACGGTGTACCTATCGTGACAAACTCTTCTATTCAACTTCTCCTTAAGCAATCTCCTTCGACCATCGATGTCCTCCAGAAAACTTTTACCCTCACCGACGAAGAAAAATATCTTCTTCTTGAGTCAGGAGTAGGAGAAGGTATCTTTTTTGCGGGACTGAAGCATGTCGCCATAAAAATCATTTCCTCCTATACCGAAGATCAGATCATCACCAGCGATCCTTCACAGGTCATTTCCATCAAAAAAGCTCGTGAAGAATTCCGTCAACAACATATGTAACAAGTAGGGAAGTGTTATACTTAACGTATGAGACTTTTTGGTTCACTTATCTCTCTTTGCCTCCTCTTGGTACTTGTCAGCAGTTATCCTGTGAAAGCGCAAGGTGTTACCCAAATAGCAAATATCTCCATCGAGATGACACCAAACAACCCATCTCCTGGACAAACAGTTACTCTTCGCGCCGTAAGCTATAGTATCGATTTATCGCGCTCACGCCTTTCATGGACATATGCTGGCAAATCAGTACTTTCAGGCATTGGAGCAACCCAGGTGTCAATTATTGCTCCTGCAAGCGGACAAACTGCCACCGCAAATGTCACCGCAAGCGCTTCAGGTATTTCTCCTCTTTCCTCATCAGTAACACTTCGTCCAGGAAGTATCGATCTTCTCTGGGAAGGCGCACAATCGAGCGTTCCTCCGTTTTATAAAGGACGCCCCCTCTTTTCAAATGGAGGATTGCTCCGTGTTGTCGCTGTTCCTGTCACGAGCGCGCCTAACCAACTTTCTTATTCGTGGACACGCAATGACGACGCTTTGCAAAATATTTCAGGAGCAGGACGATCGAGTATTGTCGTAGAACATACTATTTTTAATGGAAATGAAAAAATAGGAGTTTCAGCAGCAGGTGGACTATTTGAAGGCATCGCGTCTCTCTCTCTTACTCCGCGCTCTCCAGGAGTGATTGCCTACAAAAAAGATGAGGGATTCATTGATTTTGCCAACGGTAATGAGCACAATATACTCTCAAATGACACCGGTCTCATTGCTGTGTTTGAACCCCTCTTTTTTACTTTGAGAAACAACAACTTGAGTGATCTTGTTTTTAATTTCACCATTGGAGGAGAGCCCGTCTACGGGGAAAGAAATGAATTGCCTTTTTCTCGTCCAGAAGGAAATCCTTCTGGCTCGGTAAATCTTCGTATCTCAACAACGCAATACAGCATCCAAAATGTTGAGCGGCTATTTAATATTGCATTTGAATGAAACAGCTTGTTTTCGGTATCGCCCTCTTCTTTTTCTTAGGAACAACGTCAGTGTTTGCAGAACTTCCTCCGCTCACTGTCACCACCACCGCAAATAAAGCCCTCCTCTCCTCCACCCTCGATTCTCACAGCAACACTGCACAACTGTGGCTCTGCTATCGTTCCACCACTCCCTATCAACCCAGTGAGCTTCCCTGTGGGGAAAGTGTACGAAGCACTGTCAGTG
>JADLEY010000016.1 GCA_020845875.1 Candidatus Nomurabacteria bacterium | reverse complement strand
GCTACTGAAACGAAAGCGTTGGTGAGGGAGTGGAGGGTTCTGAACCCAAATTGACGATCAAGCTCTTCCTGAGAGAGTGACAGCAATGCCCTGATGTGTTTTTCTGACACAACAGTTGTAGCAGGAGTATCTACCAGTGCACTGAGCACTGGCGCATAATCTTTACTCATATATATCGGTTTTTTGTTGTTTGGGAACAATATCTTTATCGTTTCTATTGTAGCATATCTAGTACAAAAAGTCAATAACCCTCCGCGGGATTATTTTGTCAAAACTTCCGGCCCCTTCTCCGTAATGAGTACTGTGTGTTCAAAATGGGCGGCGCGGGAGCGGTCTTCGGTCACGAGAGTGTATCCGTCGTCAAGCAGCACCACTTCCTCGCTTCCGCGGGTTATCATCGGCTCTATTGCAATTACCATTCCTGGCTTCAGTGCCGCCCCCTTCCCCGGTTTGCCGTAATTTGGGACATACGGGTCTTCGTGGATGGTGCGGCCCACGCCGTGCCCCGAAAGAGTGCGGACAATGCCAAATTTTTTAGGGATGGCGGACTGGATATTATGCCCGATATCGCCGGTGGTATTTCCCGCTTGTGCCGCTTCGATGCCGACCTCAAGTGCCGCTTCGGTAGCCGACAGGAGCTCCTTGTCTTTGGCACCGATTTCTCCTACCGGCACTGTCACCGCGTGGTCGAGATAGACACCTTCAAAATTGATGCCGGTATCGAGCGAAATGATATCTCCTACTTTGAGAATGCGGCTGTTGGGAATACCATGCACCACCTCTTCGTTGACGGAAGTAATCAGTGCCGCAGGATAGGGACGGTCGGCACCGTCCGGACGGTATCCAAGAAATGCTGGCGTAACTCCTTCCTTTTCCATAAGAGAGCGCGTGAGCTTATCAAGCTCGTCGGTGGTAACCCCCGGACGCACTACTGCCGCTACCTCGCGCAAAATACGCGCAAGCACCGGCCCGCCGCGGCGGAGGCGTTCTATTTCGCTGTCAGTTTTGATGATAATCATATGTCATGAAGTAAGAACCCCGAGCGCACGACAGATATCTGCATGGACCGCCTCAATAGACTGCTCGCCGTTGATGGCATGAAAAATAACATCAGGAGAAGCCTTCAAGAGGTCGATAGTAGGAATGACGCTCCCGTGGTACCACTCGATACGGCGTGCTACCTTTTCGCTATCGGTATCATCTGAACGCCCTCTGCCATGCATACGCTCTTGGGCCCACTTGTCCCCCACCTCGAGAGAGATGACATGCGGCGTCCAACCGTAGAAACGCACTGCGGACAAGAGTACCGGTACTTCAGCAGGCACTCGCGGCGTACCGTCCATAATGACATGAGACTCGCCGTTGTACTCTTCGATGAGGAAGTGTGTCCACGCGTGAATACCCAGAAACGGCGGCGGAAGCACCCCTTTGTCCATGAGCTCCTTGGTCTTCTTTGCGGTGTAAAGTTCCTGCTGAATGAGCTCACGAAAGCGCCTCCCTGTCTCAAGATAGAGGGTCTCTCCTTTGCCTTCACGCTGGAGAGCTTCGATGAGAAGTGCTACTTGCGTGCCCTTGCCAGAGCCGGATTGTCCAATAAAAATATAGGCGTTTTTATCCATACAAAAGGAGTATAGCAGCTTTCAGAAAACTCCTAGACCAACGTATTGCTAGTACTGCTGCATTGCGACTTGTGCTTCGACACGTCGGAGAAGATCAATGAAGACCGACACCGCAATCAACAGCGAGGTACCTCCAATAGCAAATGCGGTGATACCAGTTGCGTTTTGGATAACTGTCGGCAATATCGCCGCAATACCGAGAAAGAGCGAACCGATCAACGTAATACGAGTAACGATACCTCCGAGATGGCTCATCGTTGCGTCTCCTGGGCGAATTCCTGGAATAAAGGCTCCTCCTTTTTGAAGGTCATCAGCAATCTGCTTCGGGTCAAAGGTAACCGCGGTATAGAAATAAGTGAAGAAGACGACCAAAATAAAATTAATAATCGAGTAGAGCCATACGTGCTGCGTGAAATAAAACATTGCCTGACTAATTGATAGAAGAATCGAATGAGAAGAGGTAGACAAAAAAGATGCCAAGAACTGAGGGACTTGCAGTAAAGAGGAGGCAAAGATGATAGGCATAACGCCTGCTTGCGTCAGGCGAAGCGGCAGATAACTATCGGTACCGCCGATTTGTCGAATCCCGCGCACCTGTCGTGCGTAGGTGATATGCACAGGGCGTTCTGCTTCGTAGATATACACCACGCCGATAACGGCAAGAAGGCCGACAACAAAAAAAATGAGTGTCGTAGGAAGCTGATCAGGAGTGAAGGTAAAGAGAAACTGTGAAATATTGGTTGGAACCTGTGCCACAATACCTGCCATGATGATGAGAGATGTCCCGTTCCCAATACCAAACTCATTGATAAGATCTGCAATCCACAAAAGCAAAAGTGATCCTGCCATGATGATGACCAAATTGGAGAGCATTGCCGTTGGTGCAAGCTGGTCGATAAGCCCTTGCGTTTGAAGGTATTTCAAAAAGGCAAAACCTTGGAGTGCTGCAAGCGGAACTGTAAGCATGCGTACATAAGAACTGAACTTGCGGCGACCAAGCTCTCCTGATTCCTGCATCAGCTCCTTGAGTGAAGGTATCATAAACGAAAACACCTGCATGATAATCGAGGCGCTGATATACGGACTCACCCCAAGCATGACAATAGAGAGACTCGAAAGACCTCCCCCAGAGAGTACATTGAAAAGACTCAAGAGCTGATTGCCCGAGAGAAGATTTTCTAGACGAGTTGGATCTGTTCCTGGAATAGGAATCGATGAGAGGAAACGAAAAATGAAAAACATCCCTACCACAAAAAGAATTCGTCGTCGGAGCGATGCATCAGAGAACAGTATTCGGAGTTTGTGTGAAAATGAATTCATTAGAGAAAGAGTTTATGCCACCTTCCCTCCTGCAGCAGCAATCTTTTCTTTTGCAGAAGAAGAAACTTCGCACTCGTACACAGTAAGCGGCTTCGACAGTGTACCATTTCCAAGAATTTTTACCGGAGGAAGCTTGCCGTCCACTCGAGCAATCGCACCTTTTGCCAGAAGTGCACTCGGTGTCACTCGCGCCTGAGGAGTAAAAAGTATTTCGAGAACACTAAGATTCACTACTGCTGACTTCACTGCAAACACCTTGTTTGAATTCTTGCCGCGACCGCGCAGCTTCGGAAGTTTCTTAATGATGTCACGGATGTGCGGACGAATGCGATGCCCTGCGCGCGCCTTTTGCCCTTTTGTACCGCGACCAGATGTCTTGCCGCGCTTGCTGCCGCGCCCGACGCGCTTTGCTTTTTTATTTGTCGTGGATGAAAGAAGGATAGTCATAGGAATTATTGGGCTACTGCTTCTGATACTTTATCGCCTGCTCCTTCGGGCGCTTTTGGTGCAGAAGCTGTTGCAACAAATGAATGCTTGGTTGCCACTGCAGAAAGCGCCTTGATAGCAGCACGAGCGGTGTTGAGCTTATTTTTGCTTCCTGAGATGACCTTGCCAGAGACATCTTTGAGTCCCGCAAGCGTCACAATATCACGAAGCGCTGCACCAACAACGATTCCCTTTCCGTTGTTTGGAAAGAGCATCACACGAGAAGCATTATACTTCGCCTTCACATCAAAAGGGATAGAGAAAGGTTCCGTGCGCTTGATTTTGATCGCGTTTTTCTTTGCATCTTTGAGTGCTTTTGCGATTGCAAGTGCAGTGTCATTTCCCTTACCGGTACCGACACCGACCACGCCATTTTTATCCCCGATAACCATCGAAACAGCGAAGCTCATACGACGACCTCCAGCAACCACGCGGGTCACACGGCGGATACCGAGAATCTTCTGATCGACATCTTTTGGACGGTCAGCAAAACCTCCTTCTCGACGAGGGCGTCGTGGTGCACTCCCTTCGCGGCGAGGACCGCGTGGTGAAGTGGTGGAGGTAGATTGTGTGGTGGTAGTGGTAGTCATACGCGAATACTAATGATTAAAATTGCAATCCTTCTGCACGAGCAGCGTCGGCAAGCGTCTTAACTCGACCGGCATACTTAAATCCGCTACGATCAAAAACAGCAGCAGCGATACCTTTTTCTTTTGCGAGTGCCGCAATGGTCTTGCCAACAAACGCTGCGCCTTCGGTCTTCTTCATGTCTTTTTTTGCTCCTTTGTCGGTCGCAGAAGCGAGCGTCACCGCGCGAGCATCATCAATAAGCTGTGCAGATATAAAACGGTTGGAACGAAATACTGACAAGCGAGGACGCATCGCGGTACCAGAAAGAGAGGCACGAATCTTGCGCTTCAGGCTCTCTTTTTTCTGTTGTGGTGTTTGTCGTGACATACAATATAACTCCTATTATGCGGTCTTTTTGCCCTGCTTGCGACGAATCACTTCATCATCATAACGGAAACCCTTTCCTTTGTAAGGTTCAGGCTTCTTGAGTGCACGAGTGGATGCCGCGAACTCTCCGACGAGTTCCTTATCAATACCGGAAATCGTTATGACATTTTTCTCCGCAATGACCGTTAGTCCTTCAGGAATCGCTACTATCACTGGATGAGAGAATCCGAGCGCAAGATGAAGCTCCTTCCCTTTGACTTCGCTCTTGAAACCGACTCCTTCGAGGATAAGTTTCTTAGTATAAGGTGTAGCGACTCCTGCAAGCATGTTTTTTACATGCGAGGCATAGGTGCCCCAGATAGAACGAGAAAACGGGTCTTCGCCTTTTGGTGCAAATGTCACTGCGCCGTTTTCGATCGTGATAGTGACAACATCCTTGAACGGCTTTTCGAGAGTGCCCAAAGGACCTTTGACGCGAAATATACCACCTTCGTACGACACTTCGGTTTTCTCGGGAATCTGCAGTTGTTGTTTGCCTACTCGACTCATAATTGTATTCTTACCACATCATAAAAAGGGCTTCCCCGCCGACCTGTTCTTTGCGGGCATCCTTATCGCTCAAAATACCCTTGGGGGTTGAGAGTACTACAATTCCATGACCGTTTTTAACCGGACGAAGATCACGCATGCCCATATAGACACGTCGAGACGGCTTGGAAAGGCGCTTTACATCGTGGATTTTTGCGACACCATCAGTATAGGCGAGATCGATTTCGAGTACAGGAACATTTTTCTTTTCCGTCTTCTTAGAGGCACCAGCAATGAAGCCGCTCTTTTCAAGGCATTGGGCGATGGCGTACTTTACATTTGAAAATGGGACCACTACCTTCTCTTTCGAGACGGCAGAGCCATTTTTCATTGAGATAAGCATGTTTGCAATAGTGTCCATAGAAATTACATTACCACGATGATTTTCGAATACCCGGAATCATTCCTTCGTTTGCTAGTTCGCGAAAACAAATACGGCAGAGTCCGAAATCACGCATGTAGCCATGGCGGCGGCCGCATCGAAAACAGCGGTTGACGGCGCGGGTAGAGAACTTCTGCTTTCGCTCAGTAGAGCGATATACCGTTGATGTTTTTGCCATAAGGTCTGTGTGCGTGAGCAGTGTCGCACAATGCTTTCTCTAAAGACGATTCAGAGAGAGGACTGCGGATTTTCAAACGCCCGTGTATCCTATCAAAAGAGACTGCTCCCGTCAAGAAGGATACTACTTCTTAAATGGAATTCCAAGATGGGCAAAGAATCGCAATGCTTCTTCTTTGGACTTCGCAGTAGAGACGAGCGTTACCGCCATACCAAACACATCGCGAAGATCTTCGTCTGAGGTTTCCGGAAAGATAGTGTGTTCTTTGATGCCGATGGTCATGTTCCCAATTGCATCTACCGCCTTCGGATCAATACCGCGGAAGTCCTTGGTACGAGGAAGAGCGATATGGATCAACTTATCGAGAAAGTGATACATGCGAGGACCACGGAGTGTGACTGCTACACCGATTTTATCTCCTTGTCGAATCTTGAAACTTGCCACTGATTGCTTTGCAGCGCGCACAGTTGGCTTTTGTCCAGTGATTTTTGCGAGACGGTCAGAAACGGTATCGTTTTTTTCACGATCTTTTTTCATTGCAGAACCGGTCGCAGAGGCAACAACGATTTTTGTCAGACGAGGAGAGGCGAGCTTGTTGTTATAGCCGAGTGCTTTCTGTGCTTCTTCTATTTTAGTCTTTGTGTATTGCATAACGATATATTATTTCTTTGCGCGTTTCTCTCGGCGAAGACGCTTTTTGCCATCGACGAGCATAACATTTGATGCGTGAAGCGACGCTTCGACCTGTACTGTCTGACCTTTCTCAGTGCGCTTTTTCGGCTTGAGGTGACGAGTGACCTTATTTGCCCCAGAGACAATGATGCGACCAGTTGCAGGAAAAACCTTCTCCACCGTGCCGGTCGTCCCCTTCTCTTTACCCGCAATAATAATGATGTTGTCGCCTTTTTTGATCGTCATATATTTACTCTTATAGTACCTCAGGTGCCAGCGATACAATCTTTTGATAACCGAGCTCGCCAATCTCGCGCGGGATCGGACCAAAGATACGTCCAGCACGAGGCTCTTTTTTAGCTTTTTCAAGAATAACAACCGCATTATCATCAAAGCGGATATAGCTGCCGTCTTTGCGACGCATCGCCTCTTTGGTACGCACAATAAGTGCCTCACAGATGTCTTTCTTTTTCACTGCTTTGCGCGGTTCTGCTGATTTGATAGAAATGATCACAACATCACCGATACCGGCGTAGCGACGCTTACTCCCCCCAATCACCTTGAAAATCTTCCCGATTTTTCCTCCGGCATTGTCTGTGATTTTTACGACTGATTCTGCTTGCAACATGGTAGTAATGTGAAATTATTTCGAAACAATAGAGAAACGCTTCTCTTTGGAGAGTGGGCGTACCGCTACCATTTCGACTTCCTGTCCGACCGCTGCACTATTGGTTTCATCATGAGCCTTGTAGCGCTTTGTGATTTTAAAATATTTCCCGTACTTAGGGTGTTTGACGAAACGAGTAACTGCAACAACCGCCGTCTTGTCCATTTTGTCGGACACGACAACTCCTTTGATGGTCTTTTTAGTTGTGGATGCAGTTGTGGTCATAAAGTGAGTGTATATTACTGATTTTTTCGGTTTTGTCTACTCGGCTATTACCGAGCGACAACACCTACCTTGATAGGAAGCTTTGTGCCTGCCTTACGGAGCGCCTCGCGAGCAACTTCTTCTGTTACACCGTCTACCTCAAAGAGGATGCGTCCAGGGAGCACTTCGATGCAATATCCATCGAGATCACCCTTTCCTCCACCCATCGGCACTTCCGCTGGCTTGCTTGTAACTGGACGATCAGGGAAGACACGTATCCACATACGGCCAGTCTTGCCGAGCTGACGCGAAGCTGCCTTGCGAGCCGCTTCAATCTGGTTTGAAGTGAGACGACCAAGTGCTGCGGCCTTGAGACCAAATGAGCCAAAAGAAACATCTGCTCCGCGAGTCTCCACGCGCCCTTCCATCTTGGTACGCTTCTTCTGCCATTTTCTAAATTTTACTTTCTTTGGGAATAGCATAAGCCTTATTTCTTTGCCTCTTTATTGAAGACCTGTCCCTTATAAATCCAGACCTTGATACCGATATCACCGTAAGAGAGATGTGCGCGCTCACGAGCAAAATCGATGTCTGCACGAAGTGTTTGAAGTGGGATAGAACCGCGCTTGAGCTCTTCTGAGCGAGAGATTTCAGCGCCACCGAGACGTCCACCGACATAAAACTTCACTCCCTGTACACCACGCACTGCGATCACCTTTTCGATGAGCTGCTTCATTACACGGCGATAAGGAAGACGCTTTTCCAATCCTTCAGCAATCATATACGCCACAATCTTCGCATCTGCCTCAGGAGCAGCAACTTCTACGATTTCGAGTTTGATATCATCGGTGACAGTGAGTTTGGCACGCATGAGTTGTTTCTGAATATCTGCCTTGAGCTTTGTCGCCCCTTCTCCGCTACGACCGATGATCAGCCCCGGACGAGAAGTGCGTACAATGATACGAATCGCCTTTTGTGCGCGTTCGATATCAACGCTCGATACATAGAAACCACGAAGACGCTTCTCGAGGTATCCGCGAATCGTCACGTCTACCTTGAGGTTGTCGACAAACTTCTTATCCGTCGCAAACCAACGTGATTTCCAATCACGGAGTGTTACAAGGCGGTGTGCATAAGGATGGACTACTTTAGACATAAGATTATTGTTTCTTGGCTGAAGCCTTCTTTGTACGCTTTTCTTTGGAAGCTGCCTCAGCAAGCGTGACAAGTACGTGACTCGTGCGCTTGTTGATCGGCTTTGCTGAACCTTGTGCGCGCGGCATAAAACGACGCATTACAAGTCCCTTGTTCACTTCGACATTTTTAACAATAAGTCGATCAGCATCAGCACCTTGCACTATTGCATTTGCCGCAGCGGAAGCAATGAGCTTGCGTACCGGTTCTGCTGCACGCTTTGGCATAAAAGAGAGTACCGCATCAGCGTGAGGTACTGATTTCCCTTTTACCGCGTTTGCGACGAGGCGAACCTTGCGGGGAGATTGGCGATAGTGTTTAAGTGATGCTTTCATACCGAATTACTCTGGAGAATGATTACTTTTTCTTCGCGTCGCCACCAGTCGACTTTGCCGCCTTTGCTGCAGCGATCTCAGACTCGCGAGCTTTCTGGTCGAGCTCCTTCTGAATCTTACCGCCATGGCGAGTAAATTTGCGAGTTGGAGAAAATTCCCCCAAACGATGCCCGACCATGTCCTCAGTAACGAGTACTTCGGTATGCTGACGGCCATTGTGGACTCCGAAGGTAAACCCTACCATTTCAGGAGCAATCTGACTCGCTCGTGCCCATGTCTTAATCACCCCCGTTTCGCGAGGATTCTTGCCATCGATTTTCTTCATGAGCTTCGGGTCGAGATAAGGACCCTTTGAAAGTGACCGTGTCATGCTGTGATAAAAAATACGCCCAGAAAATAGAGCCCACCTATAGTAACAGATTTTACTTATAATGCAAGGAAAGAAGGGCTTTTATTTCTTCCCTGTCTTGCGACGAGAAACGATATGATCGTTGGAATACTTCTTTGGAGTACGAGTGCGCACACCAAAGGCCTGTTTTCCGTGACGAGTCTTGGGACCGCGTCGCAATCCGATACCCTGTCGTCCTTCACCTCCGCCGTGTGGGTGATCTACTGGATTCATTGCGGTACCGCGTACTGTCGGACGGATACCGAGCCAACGGCTGCGCCCTGCCTTTCCGAAATTGCGGAGTTTGTACTCATCGTTGCCGACCGTACCGACAGACGCCCAGCAGGTGTCCATAATGCGACGAACCTCGCTCGAAGGAAGTTTAATTTGCGCATAGCCGTCATTGTGAGCGACTACTTGTGCAAAGGTACCTGCGCCACGAGTAAGTTTTGCTCCCGCTCCTGGTTTGAGTTCAATGTTATATACAAAGGTACCAACGGGAATATTCTTGAGCATGAGACGGTTCCCTGTCTCTACAGGTGCATCTTCTGCGACGATGAAGGTTGCTCCTGCACCCACTTCTTTTGGCAAGATAACATAGCGCTTCTCTCCGTCAGCATAAACAGCAAGCCCGATGAATGCGGAACGGTTTGGATCGTATTCGACAGAATCAACCTTGGCTGGAATTCCCTTCTTGTTGTAGACAAAGTCAATCACACGAAAACGACGCTTGTTGCCGCCTCCCTTATGCGGAGTCGTGATACGTCCCTGATTGTTGCGACCGACTGAACGCTTGCGCCCGAATGTCAACGACTTTTCTGGAGTCGCACGAGTAAGCACCTTGCGGTACTCAACGGTCTGCATGTTGCGGCGTGATTTTGTTGTTGGCTTGTATTTCTTCATATGATTACATGACATCTATCGTTGTGCCCTTTTTGAGGTACACATACGCCTTCTTGGTGAGAGGACCGAAGCCGAGCTGACTGCCCTGCGCAGTGCGACGAAAACGCGCCTTTGGCTTCTTTATCAAAGTACTCACCTTAAGCGGCTTATGCTTGTATGATGCCTCAAATGCTTTTGCGATTTCGTTCTTGGTTGCAGAAGGAGCCACGTCGAAGACATACACACTGCGCTCACTAGCGCGTGCGGTCTTCTCGGTGATACGTGGCGCACGCAGAAGAAGATTTCTTGGTTTCTTTGCAGGAACTTTCTTCTCCTTTGTCTTTTTTGATTGTGTTTTTGATTCAGCCATATGAGTAGAAATATTATGCACTCTTCGCCCCAAGTACCTCAAGCGCTGCAGACGGATCAGCAATAAGAATGTGGTTGGCGACAAACGTAGAGAGTGCGGAGAAATCCTTGGTCTCGATGAGTGTTACCCCTGGAAGATTGGCAAAACTCTTTACCAGTCCATCAGTCTTTTTTGGCACTGCAATAAGTACTGCGGTAGGTTTCTTGCTTGCAATCTTTTCAAATCCTTCTACCGAAGCAAGTGCTGAGAGTGTTGCCGCAGCATCCTTAGTCTTTGGGCCACCAAATACCAGTGACTCAACAAAGAGTACTTTGCCATCAGCGTACTTACGCGAGAGGATGGTAAAGAGTGCCTTGGTCGACATTTTCTTGTTTATTTTTTGTGAGTAGTCTTTGTCAGAGCGAGGACCATGAGTAACACCTCCGCCAACCCATACTGGGCTGCGAGATGAACCGTGACGAGCGCGACCAGTCCCTTTTTGTTTCCACGGCTTCTTACCGCCACCAGATACTTCGCCGCGATCCTTGGTGTGTGCAGTTCCTGCGCGCTTGTTGGCGAGCATACCATTGATCACCTGATGCACCAACGCATTGTTCCATGTGAGTCCAAAGAGTGCGCTCGGAAGAGCGATACTGCCAGACTTACTACCCTTTTGCGAGTAAATGGTCGCTTCGAGTGAAGGTGCTGTCTTGCGCTTCTCTTGAGCTTTTTGCACCACCTTTTCTGCCTTCTCTTTAGTGAGCGGCTTCGCTGATGCTTTTTTGGTTGTTTTTGATGTTTCAGCCATATATAAAACTCTATGCGATGATACGAATAACGGTACCCCGTCGACCTGGCACGGCGCCACTGATAGCGAGCGTATTTGCCTCAGCATCCACCGCTACTACCTTCAATCCGCGAACGGTTACTGTGTCATTTCCAGTGCGACCTGCCATGCGCATTCCTTTTGGGACGCGCGTGCGCAGACCGCCACCAATCGAACCTGGTTCGCGCTCTGAGTGCTTCTGACCGTGACTTCGTGGCCCACCATGGAACCCATGACGCTTCACCACACCCTGGAAACCTTTTCCTTTTGAAGTGCCAGTTACTGAGACAATATCGCCCTTTTCAAAAGCGTTGACGGTAAGCGTATCTCCTGCGGCGACACCTGCATCACCTTCGATGCGAAACTCCTGCACTTCTTTGTAGCCCTTGCCGCCAAAGACGCCAAGTACCGCCTTGGAGAGACGGGATTCTTTTTGCTCCTCCATGCCGAGCTGTACAGCACTGTAACCATCGGAATCGACTGTTTTGACTTTGGTAACGACATTTGCCGGTACCGAAACGAGTGTTACAGGAACGACTTTACCGCTCTCATCAAAGAGCTGCGTCATATTCACTTTTCGTCCGAGAATGTATTTCATATCTGTAAGTGGTCCGCCCAATTTGGGAGGACATTACCTCATTGTGCCTCTAGAGAGATACGCAAATAGGTCAGACGATTATACACAGTATAGAAAAAAGTGCAAGGTGCTATGGGGCCAGATTGTATTTGACGTATCGAGCAGCTGCGTAGGCATTATGATAGGGGTCAAAAATATTCGTCGCAACTGGTTTCTTATATTCTTCCCATACACCAGAACTCTTTTGAAAGACCTTGTTGGAGAGCTGGAAAAGTCCTGCATATCCTCCAGGATTTTTTGCATTAGGATTAGTGCATCCGTAGGATTCAATTTTACAGATCGTTTGAAGAGTCGCGAGAGAAACTCCTGTTTCCTGCGAAACTGTCTGGAGTGCACTGTTTATTGCCGGCGGTATCCCTGTCCCTCCTGTGCGCTTCACCGCTGCTATTTTAAGAGACCAATATTGAAGAAAAGTTGCTGGAGTAAGTGTCCGTGTTCCAATTGTTTGTTGTGCAGATGCGCGATTGAAATTATGGCTCATATTTGTCTGAATGGTGCTCGAGACCTGTCCGCCACTCTGTGCGGCCTGCACAATAGAACGGAACCCTCCTCTCCCTTGCTGATGGGACAGATAAGCACGGGTTGTCTCATCGTTAATATCTCCTGTGATCCCAGAAGTGCTATAGGTTTGCAAATTTGTCATAAATGCAGCATCGTCAGCGCGATCATAGACTTCCACCCCCACATTTACCCCCTCCACCTCTATACTCTGCGATACCAACCTCGGATTAATGGTATTCAACAGAAGATACGCAGCCAGTGCTAAGGCAAGTCCTGCAAAGGATTCCCCAAGCTTTGCTT
>JADLEY010000015.1 GCA_020845875.1 Candidatus Nomurabacteria bacterium | reverse complement strand
AATAGGAGCATGGTTGGTATCATTATCTCCTCCATCGTTATCATCGCCATCATCTTGAGGATCTTCTGGCTGAGTACATGCTTGAAGTGTTGCTACTACTGCATCTACATCAAAACCATCTGCTCCACCATCTCCAAAGAGTGCTGCGTCAGTCGTGTCGGTAATTTTCACATATTTAATCCACGAGAGGCCTGAGCCATCGAGATCAAATTCGCTAACAAGGTCTCCGGTATTATTAGCAACACCGAGATCTACCCATGTTGTCCCATCTTGGCTGACTTCTACTTTTGCCTTCTCAAGCGGATAATTTCCGTTGGTAGCTTCGTAAATAGAGAAATCGGTACCAGATTCGTCTGTGACAAATTTGTCAAACGAAAGCGTGATAGTTCCTCCAAATCCAAGCGCAAAGAAGTTCTCAGATGTTCCTGGTACCCAATCTGGGGTGCCAAGTGCACTGTTAGCATCTGACCGAGCTGCAGCGACTGTATTACCATTCTTTGTGAGACCTTGTGTTGCAACAGCAGCATCTGCGCCAGCATTTTCTTCTGGAATACACTGTGCAGGTGGAGTAGAAGTGCCCTTGTTGTAGGCAACACACTTCGTCACACCACCAGCTGGAACAAATGTGATCTCTTGATTGTCGTTGTTCGTTGGATTAGTATCCCCATCTCCCTCGCAATAGAGACCGAGAAGATTTGTTGCATCTGTTTCTCTTACAAGATAGCGCCCAGTAGCTGGGAGGTCGGAAATGGTGAGAACACCATCCTGTCCAGTAACCCCACCTGGAATCAACGATTCACTTAATTCAGGGTGTGGTGGCAAGGCATCAGTTTGAGAACCGTGAACATATCCGAAAGAGGCATCTGCCTGCGGGGCACACGTTTCAGGGACTGTCTTTCCTACGCCGTTATCAGTGCGGTTAGGCACAACGTCTGCTGAACAAGAATATTTTGTAATCTGAATACTTCCCGTCGTCGGAATTTGCTCTTCTGTCGAGCAACTCTCTGCTGAGAGATCAAGTTTATAGAGGAGACCTGCAGGATTGCTGACAGGGGTAGAATCTAACAGTCCCTGATTTTTTACAGTGATTTCAATAGTATTCGTACCATCGATAATTTTGTCTGCAACGTCAATCGGACCAGTGAGATTTTCGTAGTTATGCTCTTCGGTGAATTTATTTACCACTTCCTCACCGTTGATTTTTACAAGAAAACCATTGTCTGCAGCAAGCTGTAGCGATGCGGCAGTAACACCCTCTGAAGTGAAGGTCTTCTTAAACGTCTGCACTTCATCAACTGATGAATCAGAAACGCTGAGTGCGCTCCAAATCCACTTTGCAAAACTGCCAAGCGTCTCCGCGCTAAACCAGTTTGCATGAGGAACGACTTCTACTGCAGAAGGGTTCCCTTCTGCAACAACTGTATTGGTGACATCGCTGACGATCTCACACTGCTGTGGCTCATCAGAGACATCTGAACAATCAAAAGAAACAGATGCAACGAGATCATTGAAGTCACCTTCATCACCTGCTGCGTGATCGATATCTTCAAATCCAAATACATATTCGTTGTCGTTCGGATTGTAGACCAGTACTTGATCAATTCCTTCTATATTGAGAGCGCTTTCAGTTGCAAAGGTGAATTCTGCTAGCTGTCCGTCAAAATTACGGATAGCAAAACCAAGTGTCCCTGCACCAACTGGAACAGTCGCGCTAAAGGTGTCACCTTTTTGCGCTTCGGGAGTCGACTCATAGCCAGCGACATCTCCTTTTCGGAAAATCGGCGTAAACGTAGAGAGATCTCCATTGCGATAGTAACCAAAAACATTTCCATTGCCAGCATAGCTGTCAATGAAAGTCGTCGTGATCGTCACCTCTTTGTCAGAGACAGTATTCCACCGCTGGATTCCAGTCTGGTCTGCAACCACATCGAGCGTGTATCCTGCATCTGTGAGAAATGCTTGGAGCGAGGTTTCATCGTTTTCAGCAGGAGTTTTCTGAATTTCATCTATGACTTCCGTATCAGGGAGTGTGCAAGAATTTTCTGCTGGTATTTTCACTGGCACATTGAACGCAACACAGTGATAGGTCGTGCCTGCGACAGGATTGGTGATCCATTCGAGATTGTCGTAGTTGAGCACATCGCTTCCACACCACAATTCTGCAGAGACACTATTTTCGTTGTCGTTAGTAAACGGAATATAGCCATCTTTGAGTACTTCGCGGACGTTGATTTGCTGAGCAGTAGCATCAGTAAGCTCTATATCAGTAGAACCAGTGAACGTTGTGTAGCCCTCTGCGTGACCGATAAAGTCTGGACCTGCATCAGCAGCAGCCTGTGGCCCCCACTCAAATTCCCATCCTCTCTCGATACGGCAGCCGTCATGGTCTGCTACAAAATCTGCGGCCGTGTCTGCAGTGATATCAGCGCCTCCCTGCCAATTGGGGAGCATATCCTCGCTAGCACAGACAATCTTCTGCGCGTCGATAGTGATACTCGGCGGTAACACTACTTCATTATCTCCACCAGCAACCTCTGGAGGACATGGATGTTCATTGTCAACAACAAAAGCTCCATTATTGAGATGTGCATCAACAGCGTTGTCAGCCACTTCAATTGTGTGCCAATTATTATCATTCACACAAAGAGTAACCTTGTCACCTTCTTTTGCAGTATTTTCTGTGACAAGCATTACTGCATCAGGCGTTGCCTCTTGTGCAGTCGCATACGCGAGCGGTGTCAGCATCGACACCATAAACGTAAAGATAGTCAGCGACCCTACTATTTTGGAGAGCCATGACCGATGACGAAATAAAGTATTCATAAAGAGATAAAACTAACGGATAAAACACAACGACACGCTCCAAGAAGAGGTATCGGAAGAAGGGTACCACCCATACAGAGAGGTGTCAATAGCCCCAAGTCTGTGGATAACTTCTTACCCTTATAGACTGCTTTTTAAGGTTTGTATTACTACTTCCCTTTTCCTGCCATTAAAACAAGTAAAGGACTTGCGAGGAAAATAGATGAATAGGTGCCAAAAAACATACCGATAGCGAGTACGGTTGCAAAAAGGCGAGTACTGCTTGGACCAAAAAGCGCAAGAGCAACCACCATCACCAACACAACGAGCGATGTATTGATAGAGCGAGCAAATGTCTGAGAGAGACTCTCCCCCACGACCGACGAAAACGACGCCCCCTTCATAAGGGGAAGATTTTCTCTCACGCGATCAAACACAACAATCGTATCAGATACTGATAGTGCCAACGTCGTTAGGAGAGCTACAACAAAGAGGGTGTCTACTTCTGCGCCAATGAGATGTCCGAGAAGTGCAAACACTCCTG
The DNA here is from genome assembly GCA_020845875.1 of Candidatus Nomurabacteria bacterium. Classification (GTDB taxonomy): domain Bacteria; phylum Patescibacteriota; class Minisyncoccia; order Phycocordibacterales; family UBA9973; genus UBA4124. Next base: position 3,290 of record JADLEY010000015.1, on the reverse strand, counting down.
CGGGGATGATAATATCGTGCGCAAGCGCAATAATCACTGCAAGGCCATATTTCCATGACGAAACAGGTGTCGAGACTTTTCGGAAAGCATAGGCGACAAAACAAATAATAGAAATAAGCACCAACACAATAGAGAGGATTGCTTTCCGTTTGAGCTCACTGCCCACCGACGGACCGATGGTGGTGAAGCTTTCCTGGGTAGCAACTTCTCTACCATCATCAGTCAGTGCTGCGATAAGGTATGCACGCTCCGCATCAGTAAGATCACGCGTTTTTACCGAGATTCCTTTGTCTCCCACTGTTTGAATGAGCGCATCGCTAAAACCTACGTTGTCAGCGCGTTCTTTTAGAACAGTCGTCTCTGGGCGCACATCAGCAAACGAAAGCCCCAGTGCGCTCCCGCCAGTAAAGTCGATACCAGGCGTAAGTCCAAAAGCAACAATGAAACCGAGTCCAACCGCTACAAATACAGCAGAAAGAGTGAGAAATATTTTTTGATACGTGATGACAAACATAGGCGTTTATTTCTTGGAACGAAATCCGCTACTAAAAAGGAAATCCCCCGCTTTTGAACCCTCGAGAGCAGGAAGTGCCCTCAGGAAGAGACGAGTAATGGTGATTGCCGAAAGGAGGCTAACAATCACTCCTAGCCCAAGGGTAAGCGCAAAGCCTTTGATGAGTGATGTTCCAAACCAAAAGAGAATAACCGAAATGATGAGCGCAGCAATATTCGCATCGCGAATAGAAAACCATGCACGAGAAAACCCTGCATCAATCGCCTCTCGATGCTTCTTTCCTCGAGTACGTTCTTCCCGAGCACGTTCAAAAATGAGAATATTTGCATCGACAGCAACGCCGATGGAAATGATAAACCCCGCAATTCCTGCTGCAGTGAGCGTCACTGGGATGAGGCGGTACAGCATCAACGTGGTGATGACATACAGAATAAGAGCTACTACTGCAACCAATCCAGGGAGGCGATACCACGCAATGAGAAAGAGAGCAATGATACCAAATCCGATTGCCGCAGCACGGACACCATCGTTTACTGCACTCGCACCAAGCACTGCACCAATGGTCTGAGTCGAAGCGAGAGAGATAGGCACAGGCAGTGCACCAGAATTGAGGCGACCGACAAGCTCTCTTGCTTCCTGCGCGGTGAAGCTACCAGTGATCTGTGCCTGCCCTCCAGAAATAGCTTCTCGCACAGTCGGCGCCGAAAGTACCTGTCCATCAAGATAGATGGCGACCGGCTCTCCGACATGTTCACTGGTGATCTGCTCAAAGAGCTTCGAACCTTCGCCATTGAACTGAAGTGAAATAATCGGGGCTCCTGTTGTCTGATTGAACACAAGACTCGCACGCTGGAGGTACTTGCCGGTAAGCTCGGTGGGGACAAAGGAACTATTGGTATCTACTACCAGTGTGCCGTTTTTGTCGAGTGAAGTAGTGGGATTTGTCGAAAGTGTGCGAAATTCGAGAAATGGTGTTGCGCCGATCATTTTGATCGCCTCGGTAATATCAGTTACTCCAGGAAGCTCGATGGAGAGACGATGCACTTTTTGCCCCGATAGAGCACTCGTTTGTACTTGTACTGTCGGTTCTGCAACGCCGAAGAGATTGATTCGACGCTCAATGACATCACGTAGCGCGTCCATACTGTCGTTGACTTCTCCCGAAGGGAGCGCGCTGATATCGGCATCATAGAGCAGATGACTACCGCCTGAAAGATCGAGTCCGAAACGAAATGGATACTTTGCAAACCATCCTGCCCCTGAGCTCGAAGTACGAAACATCCCAAACGCAAGAAGCGCTCCGAGCACTAGTATCACACCGGCAATAATCCGTCGTTTCAGCATAGATATGAAGGCAATTTTAGCGCTTCTGTCCTCATCGCGCAACCGCTAGACAGTCCCTTCTAAAGGTGTCGCGGTGGGCTCTAGAGTGGGAATCGATTCTTCTTGAACTGCTGGCTCTTCAGCTGGTGTTTCAGTCTCTGTCTGAATTTCTACAGACGCAGGAGTTTCTTCCGGAGTTTCCTGCTCAGTTTCCAGTGGCGTATCGTTGTTAGGAGTATCGTCATGTATATCACCTCCCTGCTGCACTGCTTTCAATTCGAGCAAGAAGCGTATGTCGTCACGAGTAAGACATTGGCCATCTATACATATCTCATCATGCACCACTAGCGACTGTATTCCATTCGCCGTATCAGCAAACCATGAAATAAGAGAGTCACGCCATGTGTTCTCTGTAGTAAGGTCCCTGATACCGATGATGTTGAGATTGATTTCTTGTATTGCCTTAATCGTATATGGGATCAATCCTGTGTAGTTGAGAGACTTCAGACCATTTTGATCTGTGGATACAAGGTCTGGATAGATTTGTTCGACTTCTTGAGCAATGAAGCCAATGTGTTTGTCGTCAGTGTCTGATTCGGTATTCCAATTATAGGTGACGGGATTGAGAGTGAGGAGAGAGTCGAGGGTATCTCCTATGGTGGTGATATTCTTTTTGAGTGTTGAGTCAGAAGAACAGGTAAGGCTGATGGTGGTAGGGTTGATATCACAATAACCAGTACTGTTGGTGAAGTGAGCGACAACACCAGCTACAGAGGAGTTTCCGACTTCTAAGGTGTAGGTGGTGGGGATGGTGGCGATGCCGATGCGGCCGTTCATGACAGCTGCAATGCTGGGGTCGCCGGTGGTGGTGCTATAGGTGTTAGCGCCAAAGAGGACACCTCCGAAGTTTATACTGTTTGCCGTTGCGTTAGGAAGACTAATGTTCGTACCGATGATTATGTTGTTGGAGCCGATGTTGTTGGCACCGAAGGTAGTCCCTGCTCTAAATCCAAAAAGGTTAGAATAGGAGGCATCGGTTGCGTTCATTCCAGCTCCGTTGCCAAAAAAGTTTGAATATGAAGCATTATCTGCACCAAGTCCAGAACTAGTTCCAAAGAAATTGGAACCTATAACATTATTTGCACCACTTCCAGAACTATCGCCAATGAAATTATAGCGACTTCCTGATGCTCCGTATCCTGCATTATAACCGATAGAAATAGCTTTATCGCTCGAAAGTGATGCATATCCAGCATCTACTCCAAAAAAAATACTATCCGTTGACAACGGAACAGATCCTGCAGTAATTGCGCTAGAAAGTAATGTATTGCTTGTATCAAGAGTTATCGGTGATGCTGAAAGATTTGCATCAATTGTTACAGAGCCATCTCCGTTATCAGTAATAAGGATGTTGGACCCAGAAAGAAGATCGAGCGTACTCTGTATTGCATTT
>JADLEY010000014.1 GCA_020845875.1 Candidatus Nomurabacteria bacterium | reverse complement strand
TACAAGAGTCTTTTTCATAGTATGGCTACATTCTAGCACATATAAGACGACTTGTCAGCCGTGTTATTACTATCCTTTTTCAGCGTAAAGTGTCTGTGATTTCATGACGATTTCCTTTGATGACTCAGCATCGCCGACACCGTCTATGCGAACCTCTTTCTTTTGGAGTTGCTTGTAGGTATGGAAGAAGTGCTCTATCTCCTTCATGGTGTGAGGATTGATATCAGAGAGATCTTTGATCGCATCGAAGCGGGGGTCCTTTTCGGGCACTGCAATAACCTTTGCATCACTTTCACCATCATCTACCATGTGGAGCACTGCGACGGGGCGTACTTTGACCAGTATTCCTGGGACGAGTGGATAGGTGGTGAGGACAACGACGTCGAGCGGGTCGCTGTCTTCCCAGTGGCTCTGCGGCATAAAGCCGTAATCAAACGGATAATCTTGGCTCGTGTGCATTGCACGGTCGAGGGTGATAAGGCCGGTTTCCTTATCTATTTCGTATTTATTTTTTGATCCTTTTGGGATCTCAATAATAACGTTGATAACGTCGGGCGCATTTTTGCCTGCACTAATGTCGTGGAGAAGGTTCATAGGGGTGAAATAATTATTCTGATTCTTGTTCGGAAACCTCTACAGTGTCCGTAGGAGTTGCTGCCTCTTCTAGAGATGGTTTGGTATCAACGGAGAAGGAGGCGAGCGAAGTAAAGCCTTCTCCTTCGTTTGGGAGACTATTGTCGGAGACCGCTTCGCTCGGTGCTACATCACTTCCTTTGATATCTATTTTCCATCCTGTGAGTTTTGCAGCAAGGCGCACATTTTGCCCTCCTTTTCCGATAGCGAGCGAGAGTTGGTCAGGCGCAACCTCGATAGTCGCCTTACGCTCCTCTTCATTGAGTTCAAGATCGAGCACTTTTGCTGGAGAGAGCGCCTTGCAAACAAATTCTTCTGGGTCTGGTGACCATTCGATAATATCGATTTTTTCTCCAGAAAGTTCACTCATGACTGTCGAGACACGGACGCCTTTTTGTCCCACACAAGAACCAACAGGGTCAATCGCAGGATCGTCGGTCCATACAGCAATTTTAGATCGGCTTCCTGGTTCGCGGGCGATGGATTTGAGTTCGACGACACCACTGGCAACTTCTGGGGATTCAAGGGCAAAAAGTTTCTCAAGGAATTTAGGGTGTGTACGAGAAATACGAAGCGTCACACCGCGAGGAGACTCTTCGACATGGTAGAGATAGCCGCGCAGACGAGAACCGCGGTTGTAGCGTTCGCTAGGGATTTGTTCTTGGGGAGGAAGGATACCGGTTGCTCGATTGAAATCAAGGAAGACGACACCACGGTCTACTTTTTGGATATAGCCACTAACTATGTCCCCCTCTTTACCTCCGAACTCATCAAGGATGCTGAAGCGTTCTGCTTCGCGAATACGCTGCATAATGACTTGCTTGGCAGTCTGGGCAGCGATGCGGCCAAAGTCATCTTTTGGTTCAAGATGAAAAACGATTTCATCTCCAACCACCGCGTCCTCCTTGATTATGCGTGCGTCTTCGAGGAGAAGATGCTTTTCTTCATTGTAGTGTTCGCGTTCGTCAAACTCTGTTTCGGTATCTACTGGGGCAGTAGCGTCTTCTTTTGTATCTTCGTCAAACCGAACAGAATCTTTGTCCACAACGGTTTTCACCTGCTCAAAGGTGACAGTACCAGCATCCATATCCATGTGAGCACGGACGACTTGACCTTTTTTCCCGTATTCTTTCTTGTATGCTGCGGCAAAGGCTTGCTCGATGGCGTCTATGAGCTTGTCGCGGGAGATTCGGCGCTCTCCCTCGAGTTGCTCAATCGACATTTTTAATGCTTTGATGTCAAACATATATTCTTCTGTTATGTAATTGTTCTTGATAAAACGCCGATGTCCGACCTTTCGGGACGGACATCTGATTTAGCGATTGTACCACAGAACGATACGTGATGGCAACACCTTGTCTTTTCCACAGTATCCTCTTCACAAGAAAGGTGTAGGACTGGTACAATAGAGAACATGAATATCAAGCGTTCGATTGTACAGCTTGTTCTCGCCGGTGCGACACTATTTGTTCTTTGCGGTGGCGCACTTGTACAGGCGTTTACTGGTCCAGCTGCTGTTCCTCCTTTAAAGAACGCCTCTCCAGCACTCGATACAACCACTACTCCACAAACAAAAGATGCTACGGGTAGTAGTGTCTTTGGAACTGTCCCAGGAGTTCTTCTTGATATAAAAGGAAACACCTCTGCAGAGCGATTATATGCATGGGAAAATATAGTGACATCGCAAGATCTCACTGTGAAAGGACTTCTTGTCGGACAAGAAAATTGGACAAGTGGTCTTCGCCCTGTTTGTGTCTATGAAGATACTTCAAATCCGCTTAATCCCAATAATCATAAACTTACTATTTGTGCGCCACAGTGCGGGAATGGTTTTGTCGAAGCAGGAGAGCAATGTGATGATGGTAATGCAACGAATGGAGACGGGTGCTCCATAAGTTGTACTTTGTAGATAGTAAAGTTATTGTTATGAACAAATTCTCTTTTATTAAAAAAAATATTTCTGATTCTACGATTAAAATTAGTGTGTTTTTCACTCTTCTTGTGTTTGCGATCGGTATTGGGTATGTAGGCGCATGGATAGGACCATCGACTTCTGCCCCTTCTGGTAACAAGAGTGTAGTGCTTAATTCGGCTTCCGAACTCCAAAAGAAAGGAGGAAATGGCGTCGCGTCGCTTCCAGCACTTCTTGATATTGATGGAACGCTTTCGGCACATAATGTCGCGGTGTGGAATAGTACTCAAGTGGTTGGTGATTATTTTATTCACACAATGGAAGGCAATGATATTTCTTCAGTGAATGTGTGCATCAATCCTGATCACAAATTTACTACAGATTGTCCTGCTGTTCCAAAACCTTAATTATTCAATTGTTAAAAACCTATGATTTCTTATTCATCATTTCGTCAAACTTTTAATAAGTTTTTTTCAAAACTACCAGTTGCAGTACTTCTATTGATCTGTGCTATAGGAGTTGGTTTGGTAGATGCGCAATTTGATCCCAGTAACTCTTCATGGTTTCCTCCAACTGCTACTCCTCCAAATAATGACGTAAAGAATTTGCTCAATGTCAGCCAAACCTCTCAGGCTAAGGGAGGCGGAGAAGCAATCCCTGGGTCACTTCTTGATATTGATGATGTTACTAATCAAAACGACATATTTGCTACCAATACGCTATCAGTATGGCAAGATACAAAAGTAATAGATGGTAGTACTTATGTACTTTCCCTTGCAGGGCCAAAGTATTTATGTTCAGACAACACGGGAAAAATCACTACTTGTATGCCAGTGATTGTTCCTGATACTGAGATTCCTGATGATGACGATGAAGGAGAACCAGGAATTCCTGGAGGATCTGGCGGGTGGCAGTCACTCTACGCTTGTTTTATTGCAGGAACAAAAGTGACCATGGCGGACGGGACGTATAAGCTTATCGAGGATGTTAAAATAGGTGATGTACTCAAAGGGGAGACAGGCAACAATACAGTGCTTGCGTTTCATCGACCTCCAAAGTCTGACGGCATCATTTATGGATTTAACGGAGAAAAACCGTTTGTGACCGCAGAACACCCTTTTATGACGACTGAAGGATGGAAGTCTCTCAATCCAGAAAAAACAAAAAAAGAAAATATTGGTATCAAGGTGACAAAGCTCGAGGAAGGAGATGAATTAATCACTGAGCACGGTACAGAAAAAATTGAGATGATCACTTCGGAAAAAGTTTCTCAGAATACTCCACTTTATAACTTTGTTCTCTCAGGGGATCGTACATATTATGCTGATGAATATCTTGTGCACAACAAAACTCCTTGCTGGTCACCAGAAACGGGATATCTTCTACCTTGTATAGATACAAGTATTACACCATATCTTATGAGTAATATAGAACAGAGTTCTGCTATTCAACCTACATGGTGTACTAACGTGGGTTACGTACAAATCTCTCACCAAGGAGAAGGGGCGCAGTATATTGGTAATTGTGGCGGATCATATGTCTATCTGGGTTGCTACGACAATGGAGGAGCTTATGGGCATACAGGAGTCCTGGCCTGTGGAAATAGTCACCCGTAATCTAGGACTGTCTTTCTAGGTTAATTTACTCGCTCGACGTATTCGCCAGTTTCTGTGTTGACGCGAATGATTTCTCCCTCTTCGATGAAGAGGGGGGCGTTGACGGTAGCTCCTGTCTCTAGGGTGATGATTTTTGTACCACCAGTGACGGTGGAGCCCTTGATGGATGGAGGTGCTTCCTTTACGTGCAACTCTACTTTGATCGGCGTTTTGACTCCAATGACGAGTTCTTCGTCATCATCGTTGGTAAAGACTATGAGTTCTATTTCGGTATTTTGCTTGATAAACTTCATCTTTTCTCCCGCAATTTCTTCCTTGATAGTGAAGCGCTTGCTCGGGTCCTTGATATCACAGAGCCATACTTCACCCTTGTTGGTATAGAGATATTTCACTGGGCGAGTGATGATATCCGCCTCTTCTATTTTGTCTGATGAGGCAAAGGAGACTTCTGCCACGCGACCGGTGATGAGATTTTTAAGCTTGGTCGCATTGACCGGCTTGCGCTGTTGCTTGCGGAAGACGTGCGAGTGAATCACTTCAAACGGCTGCCCTTCCCAAAGAATAATCTTACGCTCCTTTACTTCGTTGTATTCAAGCATTGACATAGTTTCGACATTATACAAATCCCATTTCAAAACGCAAACTAGAGGGATTTACTTTGTTCTGAAATCGCATTTTGTTCGCATAGCCATAAAAACAGCACAGAAATTTTCTGTGCTGTTTTTATGGCTATAGAGAAAGGAACTCTTTATTCTCCTGCGCTTTCCATTACTACTTCCTTCATGCGCTTACGGACGTCTTTGAGAATAGCGTCGCGGACTTTTGGATTTTCGCGCATAAAGACACGCGTTGAGTCGTAGCCGCGTCCGAGTTTTACTTCTTCTTTGTCGCCGTCAGGTACGTAGGTATAGCTGGTACCGCTCTTGGTAACGACGCCAAGCTTTTCACCGAGCGCGATGAGTTCTCCTTCGAGCGAGATACCTTCGCCGTAGATGATATCAAACTCTGTCTGTTTGAATGGGGCAGCAACTTTGTTTTTCACGACTTTCACGCGCGTGCGACTGCCGACTACTTCTTCGCCCTTCTTTATCTGCGCGATACGGCGGATATCAAGACGGACTGACGTATAAAACTTGAGGGCCTTTCCTCCTGGGGTTGTTTCAGGATTACCAAACATGACGCCGATCTGCATGCGGATTTGGTTGATAAAGATGACGATGGTCTTGCTGCGAGCGACGAGTGCAGTCATCTTGCGAAGTGCCTGACTCATGAGACGTGCCTGGCGGCCAACATGTTGCTGATCCATATCGCCCTCGATTTCGGCACGAGGAGTGAGCGCAGCAACGGAATCAATAACCACGACATCTATCTTGCCGCTTCGGATAAGCGACTCAGCAATATCAAGTGCTTGCTCTCCGGTGTCGGGCTGCGAGATAAGGAGTTGTTTGGTATCGACACCGATTTTCCCTGCGTATTCAGGATCCATTGCGTGTTCTGCGTCGATATATGCACAGATACCACCCTTCTTTTGTGCTTCGGAGACCACATGGAGCGCGAGTGTCGTTTTACCCGATGATTCTGGGCCAAAAATCTCAATGATGCGTCCACGGGGAAGTCCGCCGATACCAAGGGCGATATCGAGTCCGATAGAGCCGGTTGAAATAGTGCCGACATCTACTTTTGGCGCTTCACCGAGTTTCATAATTGCACCTTCTCCAAACTTTGTCTGGATAGAACGAATTGTTTCATCAATGGATGCACCATCTTCTTTTGGTTCCTTTTTTGCTTTTGTTTTTTTTGCTACTGCCATATGTCTTGTGTTAGCTCTTCCACTAATAGCGATACGTCTCTTTGTCGAGTGCACGCGCCACTGAGTGCTCTTGGTCGAACACCAAGTGGTATGTGCGCACGCTCTGCTTTCCAAATTGGTTTTCCGAAGCAACCTCTACTACATTGTATCCAGGGGAGAGAAGCAGTCCGTCTGAAAAGTTTCCTTCTCGATCAATGGTAAGAGGACGCCCGTTTACTGAAAGTGTCCGCGCATGACCTGCGTTTCCCGAAAAAGGAAGGAAGCCGTCGTTGAGCGTTGTCCCATCGGAAGCAATCTGCACCGACAGTGGTGTTCCAAAGAGAATATCGCGCGAATTGCGGATAGTGAAGACGCCGATACTGAACACAAACAATCCGATGAGGAGAGTGAGAGGGGCCGGGAATTGTTTATTGGAATAGCGCATGGTGATCTATACTGTTTCGTCTTCTTCGGCAGTTTCGTTTTTACGAGCAATGTCCTCAGCTACCTGATCAATTGTTGAGTTTTTCACTCTGTCTACGAGCACATCTCTCGGTTTGGAACCATCGGCAGGACCGATGACGCCACGCTCTTCTAGTATATCCATAAGGCGTGCAGCCCTCGAATATCCGACCTTGAGCTTGCGTTGAATATAGGAGGTAGACGCTTTTCCTGCTTCGACAACAACTTGGCGCGCATCTTCGTAGAGATCGTCATCTTCACCACCGTCCATGTCGTCAGAAAACATCGTTTTGTCTCCCGATACGGAACCAGAGAGTTCAATTGAGTCACGTACATCGTCTTTGTACGCGTTTTTTAGATATGATACCACACTCTTCACTTCATCTTCAGTAATAAAGGCACTCTGGAGGCGCTCTGCCTGATTGTCGCCGACGATAGCAAGCATATCTCCTTGTCCGAGGAGTTTCTCAGCACCAGCAGCATCAAGGATAGTGCGCGAATCGATCTGTGTCGGTACGCGCAGCGCGATGCGACTTGGGACATTTGCTTTAATAAGACCTGTAATGACATTGACTTCAGGACGTTGGGTCGAGAGTATGAGGTGGATACCAACTGCACGCGACATTTGTGCGAGGCGTACAATAGCAGCTTCTAGCTCTCGCGGGTACGCCTGCATAATATCGGCAAGTTCGTCGATAACGATCACGATATACGGCATGCGGTCTGGCTCACTACCGTCTCCTGTTTTTACTTTCCCTGTTGCAACTTTCTTATGATATGAGCCGATATCGCGTACACTCTCTGCTTCGAGAATATCGTAACGGCGATTCATCTCACTTGCTGCCCATTTAAGAGCAAGGATTGCCTTCTTTGAATCAGTAATCACTGGTGTTAGGAGGTGGGGGATAGTATTGTAGAGTGTGAGTTCGACTCGCTTCGGGTCGACGAAGATGAAGCGCAGGTCATCAGGACCATGACGGTAGAGAAGACTAGTGATGATTGCGTGAATAGTTACTGATTTACCAGAACCAGTCGTACCAGCAATAAGAAGGTGCGGCATCTTGGCAATGGATTTAAAGACCGGCTTACCAGCAATATTGCGTCCGATACCAGCGAGAAGTGGGACATCAGAATGGAATGACGGATCAGAAAGGAGCGAGGCGAGTCCGACAGTCGCCTTGGTTTTATTAGGGATTTCGATGCCTACAAGGCTTTTACCAGGGATAGGGGCTTCGATACGAATAGGGTGCGCTGCGAGCGCGAGAGCGAGGTCTGACTGCAAGCCGACGATACGCGAGAGTTTTACGCCTTGCGCTGGCTTGAGTGCGTAGCGGGTGACAGTGGGGCCGATAGTGACTTCGTCCATTTCAACCTCGATACCGAAGTTTGCAAGAGTACGGCGGATGATATTGGCATTAGCCTTCACATCACCGACGTTCGCTTTGCCTCGATCTGATTCAAGAAGGGAAAGTGCGGGCGGAGTGTAAGTACCAAATCGTCTCTGTGTCTTGGTACTAAGAGAAAATTCGTTATTAGAAGAGGCGTCAGTCACTCTCATTTCTTTTTCTTTTACTGATACCTCCGTTGTTGAGGCTGTTTCTTTTACAGAGGTGTCGAGGTACTCCTCAGGAGAGAGTGTCACTATTGAATCTTTTTCACTATCGTCATCATCACTGTCGATGTGGAATGAAAAAAGTGAACGAAGCTTTTCTTTGAGGCGAGAGAGAAAAGGAAGAACTTGCGGTGTGTGGTCAAAGAAGAGCGCAAACGAGCCAAGTGTAATAAAGACCAGCACAATACTGCCAAAGGTGCGGTCAAATGCCGCCACGAAGGGAAGTGCTACTGATTCACCAAAGATGCCACCATAGTGATGTTTTTCTCCTACAGAAAGGAGCCCCAAGAGTGTTACCATACCGATGGTGCCAGAAATGAGCTGCTTTGTCGTTATCTCAAAGTGTTTTTTGAAGACAATAGAAATCCCGATCATCAAGAAGACAAGCGGAAAGAGAACAGCGCCTTTACCAAGGAACCATGTCGCAAACGTCGAAAAGAGCTCTCCACCGACACCTGCTTTACCGAGCATTCCGCCTCCTGCAAGGATCCCGCAGAGTATAAATAAAAGACCTACGGGGATATGGTTTTTTGCGGCAGGAGCGACAGCATTTTTCTTTTGTGAACCGTTTTTCTTTTTTGCCATGTTCTTATTAGCGCGTTGTATTGCAAGAGTATATCAGCGTTGCTAATAAAAAACTATGTATTTATAAGGATTATTTGAACACAGTGTTACGCTGTACAAATAACTTTTTGTCCGTTAAACTTTCAACACCGTCCGTTATAAAAGGACAGTTTCTATAAGACATAAAGGACTTACTGTATATGTTGAGATTTCAAGGGAAAGCAGGGTTTCTCTCAAAAGGACAAAAAATGATTGCGGCCCTCTTTTTGATTACACGCCATTTACCAGAGAGTGACCCTCTTCGTATTGAGCTTCGAGACCTTGCAGTGCAACTGATAGAGAGCGATGAGTTATTTGTTCGCGAAGTGGTTAATCGTATTTTGACGCTTATCGGTGCAGCAGGCCTCTCTGGGTTGGTCAGTGAGAAAAATGTTTCTATTATTGAATCCGAACTTCGCTATTTTTCGGGGTACGATAACAGTAATGCAGAATTGATAGCACTCTTTCCTCCAATGACCTTTGAAACAAAAGGACACGAACAACAGAAAAAAGACATAAACGATATGTCCTTTATGTCAAAACAAATCCTTAAAACAGCACAATCAGAACCAAAGAGAAAAAAGACGTCAAACGGAGATAAAGAAAGACGACAGGAAAAGATTGTCTCTTATATCAATGATCGTAAGTCGGCAAACATAAAGGACATTTCGACCCTTTTTCCTGATGTGAGCGAAAAGACTATCCAACGTGAGCTTGGGACACTTGTTTCTTCTGGTAAAATTAGGAAACATGGCAACAAGCGCTGGAGTCTCTACTTGCCTATTCAACTGTAATACCTCTCATACTGAGGCGTCTCCATAAATACGTGGATTTCCACACCGTTTTTGCACTCCAGAGATTGGGTACGATATACTGTTCCCAATCATAAGAGTACTAGTCCCTGTAAGGGATATGTGCTATTATGGTGAAGTCTTTGCGTTGTGCAATAGACGGTGTGGCGCAAGCCACGCAATCGTGATCGTTGAAAACGAAATAGTGTACGATTCTTCCGTAAATTACTAGTTTTCGACGGTCATATTCCCAGCGATAGAACAATCTATGGCTGGGCGATATCGGCCCTGTCGACACGGCAGATGTCATATATATTATGTATATATGAGATTCTGTTTATTCGTTTGCGGTGGGGGAGATAAAGGCTCCCGCTGCAGACAATCCCACCTATCAAAGGCATGTTTTGTCGAACTGCCGCACTTTATGTTCATAGGTGGATTAATAACGATAAATATTTATGTCTATTACAAAGAAAATATTTGTAAGCGCATTCATCGGAGTATTTGCTGTTGCAATCTCTGCTAGTGCTGCTTACTACCACACCACCACCCTCAAACAGGGTTCGACTGGTGCTCAGGTTATGTCTCTCCAGCAGACTCTTAACATGACTTCATGTAAAGTGGCTACTGTTGGAGCAGGCGCTCCTGGACTCGAAACTTCTACCTTTGGTCCAAAGACCAAAGTAGCAGTACAGTGCTTCCAGGCTTCAAACGGTCTTACAGCTGACGGTATCGTTGGCGCTATGACTGGTGCAAAGCTTGCTACAGTAACTGGTTCTTCGACTGGTTCTTCTAACCTTCCTGCTGGATGCACCTCTACCTCTGGATATTCTCCATTGACTGGTGTTTCTTGCAGCACAGGATCAAGTAGCTCTTCTGGCACACTTTCTGGTGAAGGTTCTGTAAAGGACTTTTCAATTGCTTCTGCTGACAAGAGCGACATTAGTGAAGGTCAGAAAGATGTAGAACTTGTTTCTGTTGATGTTGAACTTGAAAATGATGGGGACCTTAGTCTCGATCGTTTCGATCTCTATATGGGAGAACTTAACGGAGGAGCCCACTCATCAAAACCTTGGAAATACTTCGATTCAGCATCGGTATTTGTAGGGGGCAAAGAAGTGGCATCTATGGATGTTAGCTCAAGCAGCGCATGGTCTGAGTACAGCGCCGGCACTCTTACAACAACATCTCAGGAGTATCGTCTCCGATTCTCTGGATTGAATGCAATTCTTGAATCAGACGAAACCACCAATGTTTCTGTGCGTTTTGACGCAGCGTCAACTATTGATTCTGCAGATCAAGGTGCAACATGGCAGTACGGTATAGAGACGGACTCATTCCGATTTACTGATGGTACCGGATTTATCTTTACCGATGGTGAAGATCTTGAGGATGACTTTACTATCGACACACCAGAAGAGGCAAGTTTGACGATTTCATCTTCAAGCAACGATCCTGATGCTTCAGTGATCGAAGTAAGTGATTCTTCAGACACCAATGGTGTAACTATCGGTGTCTTTGAGATTGAAGAAGATGAAGGTGTTGATGTAACCGTTAAAGAAATGACCGTTACTCTTGCTACTTCAGACACTATCACTGATGTTGCTCGTAAGGCTTATCTTTACGAAGGCTCAACATTGATCGGCTCCGAAACTGTTACTGGTGCAACTGTTACGTTTGATAACATCAATCTCGATATTGATGCAGACGATACCGTTGAGGTCACTGTAAAGGTTGATCTTGATGACACAAACAATCAAGTTCGCTACCAGAATGGTGATACTATCCAGGTTACTGCTGTTGATCTCACCAAGTACGAAGATGAATTTGGTAATGATGAAGGTGACTTCACCGAAACCGGTTCATTTGCTGGTAAGGTTCACACACTTTATACCGATGGTATTGGTGTAGCGATTGTTGGAAGCCCAACTACAGAGATTACCACTGTAGATAGCGCCAATAATGACATTGCTCAGTTTACTTGGGTTGTTGATGTTACTGCTTTCGGAAAGAAAGATGTGTACATCAACAAAGATGTAGCAGATATTGTATCTTCAAGTACCGCTGGTGATGTAGACACGCTCTACTCAATAGAGTATTCAGCTGGAGCAGCACTTACTTCACAGGGAGGTACGATTGTATGTACAAGCAACTGCTCCAATATCACTGACAACGTAGCTGGAGACAACTCCGCTTACGGTACCGCTTATAATGGAGAAAACTTCTTCAAGATCCTTAAAGGAAAGACGGCACGCTTTACTATCACCGTATCTGGTACCAATCAGACTGATAGTAAACAAGTTCGAGCTCTCTTGAATGATATTGAATGGACAGTTGATGAAGTTACATCAGCTACTGCTATGGATGGATCCACTGCAACAATCAATTCCTACACTGTTGGTCTTGGTTCTGATGCAGCAACACCGTTCAAAGTTATTAACTAATATTTCTAAAAAAGATATTAGTTAAGTGCTGTCTAAAAATATTTTGGACACACACCAAAAAACCACCCCAAAGGGTGGTTTTTTGGTGTTTCGAGAAAGGTAGAGTACACAGGAGAACGTTCACCGCAGCTTTTGTCGCCAGTGAGGACGGCGGACGATATACTTTTATCTCGCTGGAGGCTTGGCCGAATCGTGCAATAGTAGTGTGTCAGACGCTGCGCAATTGCCCAGAAAAGCGTCATCATTTGGCAAGAAATTATGATTTTACTATAAGATATTTTTTTGAGTTGTAAAGTTGATGGAGTGGTATACTACGAAACATATGGATCAAAATAATCAGAACAACAAACAAGGAAACGAACAGGCAACAAAGAAGGGAGGCATTATCTCCGCAGTGGTAATTGTTGTAGTATTGGCAGGACTTTTCCTTCTTCCTGGAGTGTTCAAGAAAAATGCAACAACTCCTACTGAAGAAGAGACAACACTTCCTGATGGGTGCAAGCCGGGCAATCAATTTAGCGAGACTACCGGCGAACCGTGTCCTCTTGCAGAAGAGAAAGCAAGTGACGGTAGTTTGACAATACCACCAGCATCATCAGCTGTAGCTTCGGCAGATGTACTTTCCCGTATAGCAGCACTCGAGAAGTACAAAGATATCTCTATTCGTTTCAGTGGTGAGTCTTGTGACGCTACGCCAGAAAAATTTGAAGTCGCAAAGGGGACAACCATCCTTATCGACAACGAGACAGCAAAGAGCCATACTATCGAGCTCGGTCCAAAGAAGTATGCAGTCAGTTCGCTGCACTACACGCTTCCATGGATTACTATGGATTCAGGTACTTATCCTATCACCTGTGATGGAGAAGAGGTCGGAGAAATTGTAGTAAAATAGTCTGTGTGTGAGGCACTAGCCGTAGATTCCTCGGAATCTACGGCTAGTCTTGTATTAGGGGACCTCTTGTGGTATGGTTTCATCGTGTAGATCACAGACAGTAAGTGGGAGGCAGTGCCTCTGTGAACCTTACCGAGATTTCATATCTCCTTTTTCTGCACCCAGACTGTTCGTCTGGCAATTAACAATTCAACACGTATGGCAATCAACAAAGAACAGAAGCGCGCAATCGTTTCTTCGTTCGCTGGTATTCTCGCAGAAGCGTCCTCTCTCGTTTTCGTGAAGTTTGACAAACTCACGGTGGCAGATGCACAGGCACTTCGCCGACAGCTCCGTGCTGCTGGTGTGGGGTACAGGGTGGGTAAGAAAACACTCATCAAGCGGGCACTTGCCGAACGCTCATACGAGGGCTCACTTCCCGAGCTTGAAGGAGAAATCGCGGTGGCTTATGGCACCGATCCGATTGCTCCGGCGCGCGAAGTGTTTGACTTCCAAAAGACTCATAAGGACAATGTTTCGATTGTCGGTGGTATCTTGGAAGGAGCATATAAAGATCAGGCGTACATGATGTCTATTGCGACTATTCCGTCGCGCGAGACACTTTTGTCGCAGATCGCGTTTTTGCTCAAGAGTCCGATGCAGCGTCTGGCGATTGCGGTAAAAGAAGTCGCGAAGAAGCAAGGCTAATTACTACTAATCATATAACATTATTATGGCAAAGTTTGATTCATTTCTTACCGAGCTCGAAGGAGCATCGGTTATGGAACTCAACGATCTCGTCAAGGCGATCGAAGAGAAATTTGGCGTCTCTGCTGCAGCAGTCGCTGCAGCACCGGCAGCCGGAGGAGCTGCAGCAGGAGTAGAGGAAAAAGATTCCTTCACTGTTGTGCTTGCTGACGCAGGAGAGCAGAAGATTGCGGTGATGAAGGTCATCAAGGAAGCACTCGGGCTCGGTCTCAAGGAAGCAAAAGACCTTGTTGATGGAGCACCCGCTACTATCAAGGACGGTATGAAGAAAGAAGAAGCTGAAACAATCAAAAAAGGGATTGAAGAAGCAGGAGGAAAGGTGGAACTTAAATAGCATCACTTTCTGGTAATACCAGCCACAGATTCGCTAGAATCTGTGGCTGGTTTGCTTTTTCTTTGTTTGTGTGCTACAGTGATAGTCCAACCCACTTCTCGATATGACAAAAAACATATCAACGGTTGTTGTTCTTTTTCTTGTCCTCAGCATTGTCGGTACTCGTCACAAGCGTCAGGCATACTTGTACGGCCCACCGTCGGAGCACCAGCGCTATGTCTCCTACACAGATGAATTTCTGATAGAGAGTCTCCGTACGCTCTTGCCGCCTACATCGGGAACAATATCTCCATGTACGACGCACTGCACGTTTGTTGTACGGGTATCGTCCCGCAGCTCTAAAGCGAAAGGACATCAGCTACAATTGCCCTCCAAAAGAGGACCTCCTTTTCACATTTTTAACCAAAAATCGAACTGCTCTGTTGGAGCAGTTCTTTTCTTTTTATGTTCCACCACCAATTTTCTCTCTCTGCAATATTCCAGAGTGACTCCCGTGGCGATATACTATTGGGTAATTCCTTTGGAAAGAAGGGGGTAATATAGAGCTATGGAAATTCTCGGCAAATTGTTGGGCGGTGTCAGTAGAGTGAAGATCATGCGTCTTTTTCTGCTCAATCCAGATCAGATATATGATATTCAAGATGTTTCTGAGCGTTCACGCGTCCATAGGACGGCAGCGCGCAAGGTGCTCACTGGTCTGATAGCAATGAAGCTGATACAGAAGAAGAGTTTTTTCAAAGAATTTACCACTGCGCGAGGAAAGATAAAAAAGAAACGAACACAAGGGTGGTATCTCGACGCTTCCTTTCCTTATATCGTCGAACTTCGACAACTTCTTATTGAGGGAGAGTTTTTCAAGCATGCGGATGTTGCTCGACGCTTTCGCCCTGCAGGAAAAATACAGTTTCTCGTCATTTCCGGAGTATTTCTTCAGCAATTAGAAGGGAGACTTGATCTTCTTATTGTTGGAGATAATCTTCGTAAAAATTTTGTGCAAAAGACTGTGCAGATATTGGAAAGTGAGTTGGGGAAAGAGCTCTCCTATGCACTTTTTGATACTCAAGACTTCAAGTATCGTGTTTCAATGTATGACAAACTTTTGCGAGATGTATTTGATTATCCTCACGAGCGTCTAATTGCCTCTAAAGATTTCACGCACTTTATTTTCCCCAGATAATTTCCTCTTTTTGGTGAAAATAGGGTTATTCACAGGTGGACTGTATTGCAGGGAAGAAAATGGTACACTAGGAGGGTACTGGCGGAGTCCCGCGCAGTAAAGTTTAGTAGTATCTTTTTGAACCCTACGCCCTCGGGCGTTTAGCCTTATGCTTATTCAATCTTGGAGCGAAGTTTTCGTTCTTTCACTGCAGAGTCTCTGGTACGGCTTTGTGGCGACAGTGCCAAAGATTTTGCTCGCTATTATCGTATTCATCATTGGATGGATTATCGCTACCACGCTTGGCAAGCTCGTTACCGCAGGTGTCGATATGCTCAAGCTCGACAAGCTTTTTGCCAATGCGGGTGCAAATGAGGCGCTTGCTCGTGCAGGATGGAAGCTCCACATAGGTGGTGTTTTCGGATGGCTCGTGAAATGGCTCATTGCGCTGGCATTTTTCATGGCTTCGATCAATATTCTTGGTCTGGAGCAGGTGAGCGTCTTCCTCTCTGATTTGCTCTCATACATTCCGCAAATCATTGTGGCAGTGCTTGTGCTTGTTGCTGGTACTATTCTTGCTGATTTTGTTCGCAAGATTATCAGTGGCTCTGCAGCAATTGCTAACGTTCGCTCAGCACGTCTTATCGGCTCGATTGCGTACTACGCTATCTGGATTCTCGCTATTGTGACTGCGCTCGACAAGCTCGGTATCTTTGGATACTTCGGACAGATTCTCTTCACAGGACTTGTCTTTATGCTTGCGCTCGCTCTCGGACTCGCATTTGGTCTTGGTGGCAAAGAATCAGCAAGTCGCTGGGTAGCAAAAATCTCCGAAGATCTCTCTTCTGGAAAATAGTTCTAGAAGCAGCTATTTCTTTCTTCAAACCCCCGCACGACTGTGCGGGGGTTTGAGCTGTAGGAATCTCGGATGGAAATACTGCGAGAATTTTGCTATACTGGATGTATTCAGAACGACTGACTATCTGCCGCTGTCTGCATCTCTTGTAGCCCTGTTTTTGATTTATCATTTTACTTTTTCCTCTTATGCCTCCTCTGAACCAATTCACCACGAAAGCAAAAGAGGCGATCAAGCGTGCTCATGAGCTCGCTATTGAGCGTGGACAAAACAATGTCTCCACACTCCATTTGCTCTCCGCACTTCTCATTCAAGAAGAATCAATCGTCTTGTCTATTCTTGATCGCCTGGATATTGATACTATCCATTTGACCGACTCAGTGCTTGAAACCATCGAAAGTGCCGAAGGGTCAACGACGGTTGCTCCAAGCTATCAGATGTTTCTCACGGCTGACCTTGCACAGACCATTGAGGTTTCGCTGAAAGTCGCCGCTGATATCAAAGACAACTTTGTTGGGCCAGAGCACCTCTTTCTCGCGCTGCTTGATGTAAAAAATCAGGCAACTGAACTTCTTTCCCGGTTTCGTATTGATCGTGGCACTTTTATGCAAAGCGTCATCGATGTTCGTCACAACCATACACCAGAGACGACAGGTGCGAAGAAGTTTCGTATGTTGACCAAATATACTCGTAATCTCACCAAACTTGCTCGTGAAGATAAGCTCGATCCTGTCATTGGTCGCGATATCGAAATCATGCGTGTTATGCAGATACTTTCTCGCCGTACAAAAAACAACCCTATTCTCATTGGTGAACCAGGTACAGGGAAGACTGCTGTTGCTGAAGGACTCGCGAATCGCATTGCCAGAGGCGATGTTCCAGAATCGTTGAAAGAAAAAGAGCTTGTTTCGCTCGATCTTGGCTCACTCATTGCTGGTACTAAATATCGTGGCGAGTTTGAAGAGCGGCTCAAAAATATTTTGAAAGAAGTTGAACGTGCCGAAGGTAAAATTATCCTTTTCATTGACGAAATCCACACCATTGTAGGTGCCGGAGCAGCCGAAGGGATGATGGATATGGCAAACATGCTCAAACCAGCGCTTGCACGCGGGGAAGTGCGGGCAATCGGGGCAACCACGCTCAAAGAGTACCAGAAACATATCGAAAAGGATCCGGCCCTTGCTCGCCGTTTTCAACCGGTATACATCGAAGAGCCAAGCCAAGAAGATACAGTTGCTATTCTTCGTGGACTCAAGGAAAAATACGAGCTTTATCATGGTGTACATATCACCGACGATGCAATTGTTGCAGCAGCAGCACTTTCGACGCGCTATATCACTAATCGCTATCTTCCGGATAAGGCAGTCGATCTTCTTGATGAAGCGTGTTCGGCGCTCCGTATGGCGCTTGAAAACAAACCGGCACCGCTCGAAGAAGCGCACCGCCGCATTATGCGTTTGGAAATCGAAAAAGAAGCGCTCAAAAAAGATATTGATAAACATCTCCAACAAGGCGGCGATACTCGTGACATAAAAGCGCGTATCAAGGACATCGAAATAGAGATTGCCAATGTAGGAGACAAGACAAAAGAGCTTGAGACGAAATGGAAGACGGAAAAGACTCTCCTGCAGGATATTGGAAAAATCAAAAAAGATATTGAAACGCTCCGTAATGAGGCAGACGCTGCTGAGCAGCGTGCCGATCTTGGTCGTGCAGCAGAGATTCGTTACGGACATTTGCCAGCACTTAAGGGAGAGCTTGAGTCAAAAATGACTCGTCTCAAAAAATTACAAAAATCTCGCCGTATTCTCAAAGAGGAGATTACCGAAGAGGACATCGCCGAAGTCGTTGCCCGATGGACAGGGGTGCCATTGGTCAAGATGCTTGAAGAAGAGCGCGAAAAGCTTGTTAATATGGAGGCTGAGCTGAAGAAGCGTGTGGTCGGACAAGAAGAAGCGGTAGAAAAGATTGCTCAAACAATTCGTCGTAGCCGCGCAGGTATCGGCGATCCCAACCGTCCTATCGGATCATTTCTCTTTCTTGGCCCTACAGGGGTAGGAAAGACCGAACTCACCAAAGCACTTGCCGAGTGTATGTTCAATGATGAAAAAGCGCTTATTCGTGTAGATATGAGTGAATACATGGAGCGCCACAGTGTCAGCAAACTCATCGGTTCTCCTCCAGGATATGTTGGACACGACGAGAGCGGACAACTCACTGAACAGGTGCGTCATCGTCCCTACGCAGTGGTACTTTTTGACGAGGTAGAAAAGGCTCACCCAGAAGTATTCAATGTTCTCCTGCAAGTACTCGATGATGGAGTATTGACGGACAGTAAAGGACGCAAAGTCAATTTCAAAAATACTATTATCATCATGACGAGTAATATCGGTAGTCAGTATATTCAAAAAATGGAAACAATAGGGTTCCATAATCATAGCGAACAAGCAGAATATACTCACATGAAAGATAAGGTCCAAGATGCGCTCAAAGATTATTTCCGTCCGGAGTTTCTTAATCGCATCGACGAAATCGTTGTTTTTGATATTCTCTCTCCTGAGGTTATCAAAGATATTGTCCAGATTCGTCTGTCGCAAGTACTTGCTCGACTTCGAGATAAAACGATCGAGGTTACCGTTTCTGACGAAGTACTTTTATACCTTTCGCGTGTGGGATATACTCCGCAGTATGGTGCACGTCCCCTCAATCGTTTGATTCAGACCAAGATTCTGAATCCGATTGCAGAGCGCATCATCAAAAAGACAATTGTCGAAGGAGATGCGGTCAGCGTTTCAATGAATGGCGACAATGTCCTTGTTGGTGTTCAGCACAATAAAAAGAAGCGCACTCGTTCTTTTGCCAAGAGTGCAGCGGCACCACAAAAAACTGCGTAGCACAGGCATCAGTATCAGCCGGTCACCCCTGAGGGGGTGACCGGCTGAACTGTTTGTGGTGAAATGTATACTCAAGACAGTCGTCTTTGGTATGATAGTACTATATGAAAGTAAAACATTTTTTTATCTCACTCTTTCTTGTAGGTACCTCCTTTTTTGCGATAGGGGTACCTGTTTTTGCTGCTGCTGCAACGCCAAAGGAACTGGAGACAGCATTTTTATCTTTGGCAGCAGCGCAAGGGCTGTCCTCATATAATCAGTCGATCTGTATTGCAGAGCCGTCAGGGCGTACCATTTCTTACAACGCAGACACGCGTACCGCACCGGCATCAGTGACGAAACTTTATGTGTTTGACATGGCACTACACACGCTCCCAGAGAATTTTCGTTATCAGACAACTTTTATTCAAAAAGGGAGCACGCTCTATTTCAATGGCGCTGGCGATGCGCATTTCACTATTGAGCATCTGCGGATCGTCATTCAAGACGTGTACAAGGAAACAGGAGTCAAGATAAACACTATCGTCATTTCTCCCGATGCCTACTTTAATTGGCAATCTACTCCTGCAAGTGTACAGTCGGCAATGACTCGCGCGCTGAAAGCAGAAAAAGGACTCCCTCTTAGTACATCAGTTGTCGTTCGCATTGCTCCTGCACCGTATAATGGACCAGGAACAAAATACATCTTTTATTCTGCACCGCTTATATCCCTTCTGAAACAGATAAACAATTTCTCTACCAATATTGCTGCTGAAGCACTTTTCCAAAAGATGGGCGGAAAAGAGGCAATGGCCTTATATCTCAAAAATACGTATGGGGTAGGAGAGGAGACGGCGTCGTTTACCACAGGAAGCGGGCTTTCGGGGAACTATACTACCTGTAATCTCACACTTCGTATCATCAAGCATATTGATGATACACTCCGCATGCGAGGCTACGATGCTACGAGTATTCTTTCGGTGCCAACTGTTGATCCTGGAGTACTCCAGCCGCGTGCAATCGACGAGAGAGATGCGCATGCGTTGACTGCAAAGTCAGGTTTCATCAATTACCATCACACCTTTGCCGGTATTGTGAATACTAAAAATGGATCGGTGTATTTTGGTATCTTTACTACCTATCCGGCTCTCGCAAAAGGTCCGGCGACCAAGTCAATGATTGATCTTTTTGTGAACCGGATACTTGCCTACTATCACAATCTCCTTGTGCCGTTTGCTTATATTCCAAGTGCCTCTGCGGTACCCGAGGGATATCTCGTAGAAAAAACAGTGTCCTAGGAAAAAAGGCGTTGGTGTGGTAGTATTTTCCTGCACATTTTGTGTTTGCGTCGATGGCGGAGTGGTCAATCGCACCTGACTGTAAATCAGGCGCCCTATGGGCTACGGAGGTTCAAATCCTCCTCGGCGCACAGATGAAAGAAGAAAAAATGTATCTGTACGGTAAGCATGCACTTCGGGAGGCACTCGAAGGTAATCCTCGCGCGGTCAAAAAAGTTTTTTTGGACAAAAATGCTGCTACTGACGCTGAGATTACTGGTTTTTTGAAAGCAAATAATCTTTCATTTATTCCCATGAAAGAAGAGAAGAAGAAAGTAGGGAGCGATTCGGTACACCAAGGGGTGATTGCACAACTTGATACTTCTGCGTTGTACACATCACTTGATACGGTACTCGCTGCTATCAAGGATGAAAAAGCTCCCTGTATTGTACTCCTCGACGAGCTCCATGATCCGCATAACGTTGGCGCCATCATTCGATCAGCAACAGCGTTTGGCGCAAGCGCTATTCTCATGCCCGAGCATCATCAGTCTCCTATTACAGGGACAGTGATCAAGACTTCTGCAGGTATGGCACTTCGGGTACCGATTGTTCACATTGGCAATGTCAATCAGACCATTCGCACACTCAAGGACAAAGGGTTCTGGGTGTATGGGCTGGTGATGGATGGCACCACACGTCTCTCTGACAATGTATTCGATACCCCGACCCTCTTTGTGGTAGGAAACGAATCAGAAGGCATTCGTGAAAAGACGCTTGAATTGTGTGATGTGACGCTTACCATTCCTATGGATCCCAAATGTGAGAGCCTCAATGCTTCCGTTGCTGCCTCAGTGGTGCTTTACGAATATAGTAGAAATAAATAAAAGCCCAGTCTGTCCTAACGGTTGCTGGGCTTTTTTGAAGGAAACGCTCTACTGATAAAAAAGAGAATCACGTACCAAAGTATCTGCAGTACGATGGAAAAAAGTTGTGAATGAACAGCAAGAAGTGTGCCTGAGAAGAGGAGGGGTATACCAATAACGCGTAAGTATCTTTTTCTTCTTCGTATATCAAACTGGTGCGCTTTTTCCTTGTACAAATCGCCGCTTTCAATACTCAGTACTGCGCCAATCAGAACAAAGAGAATCCAGATGATAAAAGATACTGTACTCATACAATCTTTTTTATGTATCCTATAAAACACAAACCCTCTTTGTCAATAATTCATTTTTTTGCTAGTATCAGTGCATGACCTCTTCTCAAAAAATAGTGACTCGTTTCGCCCCGAGTCCGACTGGTAAGGCACATGCTGGTGGATACCGTACCGCGATGTATGCGTGGTTGTTTGCGCGTCAGCAAGGAGGTGAATTCGTGCTTCGTATCGAAGACACTGATCGCACCCGTAATACTCCCGAGGCAAAAGATGATATTTATGAAGCTCTCCAATGGCTGGGTCTTAAACATGATCGAATGTATATTCAATCAGAAAATTTAGAGCGACATGGAGAAGTGCTACAACAGCTCATTAAAGAAAATAAGGCATACGTATCGAACGAAGAATCAAAGGACGGATCAGGACTTAAGAAAGATGTCATCCGTTTTCGAAATCCCAACAAAACGGTTACTTTTATCGATCTTATTCGTGGACCGATCACGATTGATACGACTGATCTCGGTGATTTTGTCATTGCGCGTACGATTGACGACCCGGTGTATCACCTTGCAGTAGTGGTCGATGATCATGATGAAGGAATAACGCACGTGATTCGCGCGGAGGAACACATCTCTAATACTCCTCGCCATATTTTAATACATGAAGCGCTCGGATGGAGTATTCCACAGTACGCGCACTTGCCACTTGTGCTGACTGCCGACAAGAAAAAACTTTCGAAACGAAAAGGAGCGCTTGCAATGACTGATTATGCAAAGCTTGGCTATTTACCAGAAGCAGTATTTAACTGCATCACCATGCTTGGTTGGAATCCTGCAGACCCAGGAAGTGAGCGGGAAATTTTCTCGGTTTCTGAACTTATCGAACGTTTTGATTTTGAACGGATGCAAAAATCTGGGGCAGTGTTTCGAGAAGAAAAACTCGACTGGTTCAATAGAGAATATATTAAGTTGCTTTCCTCCGCAGATTTTTTTGCGCACGCAACACCATTTGTTCCATTGTGGGTAGCTAAGGAAGAACTTCTCAAAGCGGAAACACTTCTTCGTGAGCGAATCGCGAAATTTGCTGATGTCGCTGTATTTTTTGAAGAACATGAGTATCTTTTCAGAGAACCGCCTGTAGACAGTGCGATGTTGGTATGGAAAAACGAGACACTCGATAAAGCAAAAGTACATCTTGCTACTCTCGCCGCTCTTCTCGAGGGAACAGTCGATTGGTCAGGCGAAGGAATCAAGACAGTAGTGATGCCGTACGCCGAAAAGGAAGGAAAAGGTAGCGTGCTCTGGCCGCTGCGCGTCGCACTCTCTGGGAAGGAAAAATCTCCAGATCCGTTTACTATCGCCGAAATTATTGGAAAAGAAAAGACACTCGCTCGACTGTCGATGTGGTAATATAGGCATATGAAAAAAACAGTAAGTATTCTTTTCTTCACACTCTTCCTTCTTGGAGCTATCATTTTTTCGTTTCAGCAACAAAAGGAAAAGTTCCTCCCTCCGTCACGGCTCCCTGAAGAAGTAGTTCCATCTCCGATTTCGACCAATCGCTGTTATGAATGGACTACACCAGAAGGCGACCGTGCGGCACTTCGTATTGTGTCGTTGGACGGAGAGCTTACAGGGTCGTTCAATTGGCTTCCTGCAGAAAAGGATAGCAAGACAGGTATTTTTGACGGCGCACTCACTGAAGAGAGTACGGAGGATGGTTTGTCAGTAGCAGAGCTGTGGTGGCACACCAAAGGTGAAGGAGTGACTGCAACGGAACAACTTTTTGTTCAATTTGATGAACAGCGTGCTCGTACTGGTTTTGGAGAGATGAAGGATAGGGGGGACGGTACCTTTGTCTACGCAAATCTTTCCGACATCTCTTATATGCCAGAGATGGCAGCAATCGCTTGTTCTGAAATCTAAGGTATACTGCGAGTGTATGGCAAAGGGAAACAATAGTCGTCGCAAGGAACAAAAGAAACCAAAGAAAGAAAAGAAGTAGGTATGAACACTGCTTCACATCCGCTCAGGCTGCTTATCATTGTCGCGTTTTTTGTAGCACTCTTTGCGGGATGGAAAAAAGCAGGACACACCGAAATTGCACATCTTGCTGCAGAGCAAACAGCTTTATATACCCAAGAGAGAGCGATTGCTCCTGTAACTTCTGGTCGTACTATGACTCTCACTACGCCGCCGTTTCCTCCGCAGGCGATTGCGCTGGCCAATTTCTCTTCAGAGGTGGCTCCTCCAACAGTAGTACCGCCTGCTTCCACCCCTTCTGTTGTTCGAGGGGTGTATCTGACTGGTTTTAGTGCGGGGAGTGAAAGGGTGGTCAATCGAATACTTTCGCTTGTAGATACCACCGAAATCAATGCGGTCATTATCGATATCAAAGATGCGACAGGTAGAATTTCGTACCAACCTCGCGATCCTTCTCTTCAGGCACTAGGATCTGGTACCAATCATATTTCCGACCTTTCATCGCTCATTGCTCGTCTGCACGAAAAAGGTATCTATGTTATCGGAAGGGTGTCAGTGTTTCAGGATCCTTTTTATGCAGATCGTTTTCCTGGTGAGGCATTTGTCGATACGCGCACTGGTGCTCTATGGCGCGATTACAAGGGCATCTCTTGGCTTCGCCCTGACAGTCGTCTTGTGTGGGATTATACGATGGCAATTGCGCGCGATGCGCATGCGCAAGGATTTGATGAAATCAATCTCGATTATATCCGTTTTCCTTCCGATGGGCCGCTCTCTTTTTTGCAAAAGGTTTCGACAGAAGGGACGCGATCTGATATCATCGAATCGTTTTTTGCCTACATCGGACCATTGTTCAAACAGGAGGGGGTACGACTTTCTGTTGATCTTTTTGGACTGACGATGAGTGCGAGTGATGATTTGGGGATCGGACAAAAACTCGAGCGTATCGCGCCGTATGTTGATGTGGTAGCACCAATGGTGTATCCGTCTCATTTTGCCCCAGGCTCGTACGGGATTGCTCATCCCGCAGAAGCTCCTGCTGAAATCATCACGCATTCGCTTTCTCAAGGAAAACAGAAGCTCGAAGCAGCAGGACTTGATCCGGCAATGCTTCGCCCATGGCTTCAAGACTTTAATCTCGGAGCGGTATATACCGCAGGAATGGTACGGGAGCAGATCGATGCAAGTGAGACACTCGGACTTCCTTCGTGGATGCTCTGGGATCCGGCAAATACCTATACTACCAGTGCGCTTCTCCCCGAATAACCGCTGTGCTATACTGGGAAAGGTAAGTGTTATTCATTAGCAACAGCGAGAAACTATGTCATTTATGTCAGTACTTTTTCTTATCGGACGAATCCTTTTGGGCGGCTATTTCCTCTATGCCGCATTTAATCATTTCAAAAACCTCTCAGGCTACACTGGATATGCACAGATGAAGCAGGTACCCTATCCTCGGGCAGCGGTGATCTTTACCGGTATTATGCTTGCGATCGGAGGGCTGTCGATTGTCCTTGGGCTCTATATCGTCCTTGGTATGTGGCTCTTGGTACTTTTCCTCATTCCAACTACTTTCATGATGCATCGCTTTTGGGCGGTCAGTGATCCTATGGGGCGCCAAAGTGAGCAGATCAATTTCTTCAAAAATCTCGCACTCGTCGGAGCACTCCTTATGCTCAGTGCCCTCTTCGCAATTATCGGGTAGTCTAGAACTATCCACAGAAAAACACCATACCTCTTTGGGGGTATGGTGTTTTTGGTCTCTAGGAGGGGTAGGGAAAGAGCGTAGGAGGGTACTTGACAAAAATATGGCTTTGTGCTAAGATATACACAAATAAACAACATTCAAAAAACTCAAAACAAACCTTGATTTTATGAAACAGTTCCTTAACTTTCTGTTCGCCATTGTAGCAATGACGACAGTACATACTGCAAAAGCAATCGACAACGGCCAAAATCCAAAATTGAACCCGTATGTGAAGTGGATGGGGAATATTATTCCAAAATTCACTGATGAAAATGCCGGTCTTTATCTGAAGGCTGCTGCAACAAAGGGGAATATTTCTGGGGCAGAGATTATTGCCACACCACAAAATTACATTGATGTGTGGGGGCCACAACTGTACAACGCAATTGTGACAGCTCCCGATGATGCTTTCTTTACTGCTTCTTCAAATGGTAAAGAAAAGAACTACGGTATTAACCTCAATGGTGGTACAGAATTTTTGAACATACTGGCTCCAGGCACGCCAACTATTGGTATGACTCTTCAGGGGCAGAAGTTTGAAATTGCTAAGATCGGTAGTAACGGTTGCCTTAATCCTATCTTTTACACTCCTGAAGTGGTAGAAGATAGAGATGGAGGGGTAATAAATGCAAGTTCTGATACTGTTATCAGAGCAGCAGGAGGAAACATTACCATAAATGTAAATCCCACCATTACTGCAAATCCTGTAAACAAGAATACTGCTCCGGCAGTAAGTGGCGGGATGTATGCCTATAACCCTAACGAAAGACTTCCTTGTGGAAGTGGTAGTGGTTTCCAAGGGTACCCTTCTGGGCAACAGGTGGTGTACACACAGCAGAAGCCGACATTTGGACAAACGTTTGGTGGCCAGGTACTCGCAAATACTATCGGTTCTACCATCGGTAATGTGGCTGCGTATTATATTACAGGGCAGAACAGAGGACGTAATACTACAATAGTGGTAAATCAACCTCGTCAACGCCAGCCTGTGTATCACGGAGGCAATTACACCAACAATCCTCCTCCATACGGACCAGGATTTCCTTGGGGTAATGGCAATACTGGGGGTACAGTAGATAATACTCCGCCAATATTCATTCCTCATCATGGTGGTACCCAAAGTACCAACTATGGCGCAGTATATGCCAGTACCGGAAATACCGGCACAGTGTATACCAACGGCGGTGGTTCACAAAGTAGCGGCTACGGCAACGGGTTTGGATATCGCAGTAATTAATTGCGATTATGCAGTATGGGTAGTAAATAATGGGAAGGTGATTTTTTATCACCTTCCTCTATTTTTTAGAGCTGAAGCGGGCGTTTGCTTGCTTGAGCTCTGAAAAGTCGAATAAGTATAGTATTATAGAGAAAGTATATGAATATCAAAAAGATTTTTGTTTCAGTACTAGCGGCATGTGGAGTGGCTACGATTCTCTCGACTACTCCTACCGTGTACGCAGGTACGCAGTTCAACAATCACCCCAATGATCTTCCGACCGTGATGGTTGCCAATGACACTCAAAACCCTTGTTCTGCAGGGGCGGGTGCCGGCTGTTGGAGCACCTCGGTAAACGCACAACCGGGAGATATCATTTCGGTGATGGTGTATTATCACAATACTAGTGGCGAGATTGCGTATGATGTTGCGCTTGGGATGAATCCCAAGAACTCATCAGTAAGCTCGACTCACACTTTCCAAGGAGGAGTCCTCGTCTACGGATGGCCTGATGCGCTTGGAAGCGCGACAGTGCACCTTTCGGAGGCTGAGTCACTCTCCTTTATTCCTGGTTCTGTACGTTGGTTCCCTAATCAGGCAAACAACGGACAGACTGTGTCAAACGAGTCAGCACTCTTTGACAACTACGGTCTCTCTATCGGTAATGTCGGCCCTGCTGACAGTACCCAGGGAACTATCGTGGCAAGCTTCCGCGTTAGCGGCAACAACAACACGCCGACTCCAAACAATGATTGTCGTATCGATGATTTCGATGCTGACGATTATACGATCGAAGAAGGCGATGAAGTAGAACTCACTTGGCACACGACTGGTTGTGATGAGGTGAAAATCTCTCCGACACTCGGTTATGTCAACGTTGACGGCTACGAAGAAGTAGAACCAAATCACACCACCACTTATACGCTCACCGCGTATGAGGATGGTCAGATAGAAGATACCGATACGCTTACCATTACGGTTCGCGACCGCGAAGAAGATGAAAGCTGTTCAATCGACGAATTTTCGGCCGATGATTATAGCATCACTCGCGGAGATTCGGTGCGTATTCGCTGGGAGACTTCTGGCGCAGACAGTGTCGATCTCACTCCAGGGTATGCCAATCGTTCTGATGATGGCAGTGTTACGGTAACCCCGTCTCGCACTACGACCTACACGCTGTATGTCGACTGTGATAACGGCAGCACCAAGACACGCACGCTCACTATCAGCGTTGACGAGGCGTCAAACGTCCGTCCGCAGGCTGTAACGACAGTAGCGACCATCACTGGTACCACGTCAGCACAGCTCAACGGTCTCGGTATCCCGAATGTGAACTCAGGAACGACTCGGGTATGGTTTGAATGGGGTCCGTCAAGCTCGCTCGGCTATCGCACAAGTGCGCAGACGATTCCGTCAAACAATAACTCGACCAACTTTAGTTCATCGGTGACCGGACTTGTTCCTGGAACCGTGTACTACTACCGTGCAGTAATCGAAAATCAGAATGGCACCGCCTATGGCGATATCGTTCGATTCCAGACTCGCACTGGTACGGTGACCACCACGCCTTCAACGCCCACTACTATCATCAAGACGCAAGTCGTCCGTGATGTGGTAGTTGCACAGAGCGCGCCGTCACTACTCGAACTTCGCGTCGAGAGTACCTATGATCGCATGTGTGTCAATGGACAAATCGATTATACGATTACCTACCGCAACATTTCGACCCAGACGCTCACCGATGCAGTGTTGCAGGTGACGCACCAGAAGGAAGTGACCTTCATCTCAGCATCTCGTGGCGACTATGATGTCGTTGATCGCACTATCACAGTAGCGCTCGGCGATATTGCTCCGGGAGAGACAGGTACCATACTTGTTCACGGACGAGTGAACACTGAGGCGATCCGCGGCAATCTTACGGTGATGACTGCACAAGTGGTCTACACCAATACTGCGACCAAGGCACAGGAGAGCGCAATTGCGTACTCACTCGTGACAGTCTCAGAAGATTGCCCGAATGTTCTCGGTGCAAGCGCAATAGGATTTGGTTCATTCCTTCCTGATACGCTCATCGAATGGCTCCTTCTCATTCTCATCATTCTTGCGCTCATCGTCCTCGGACGTCAGCTCACCAAGAAGAAGGACTCGTCCTCAAATGCCTAACGACTTGTTCGTTTACTCCACCTTTTGAGAGCGACACTTGCGCCCCGCACTGATGTGCGGGGCGCGGTGCGTTTGAGGGTCCTGTGATGTGCTAGAATCGAGGCATGAATGAGCGGTTTAATGAAGGGCAAATAGGAGAGATTGCGGCACGCATTACAACCACACTTCCTGCTGCCACGGACAGTGCAGTTGTTGTGGCGCTCTCAGGGGAGCTTGGTGCTGGCAAGACGACGCTCACGCAGGCGATTGCCAGAGAGCTCGGTGTGTCAGTAGCAGTACAGAGCCCGACGTTTGTCATCTCAAAGTACTATGACACAACCGATGAGCGTTTTGATCATCTCGTTCATATCGATGCTTACCGTATTGAAAAAGAGAGTGAACTCATACCACTCAGGTGGGAATCGTTGTTAAAGCAGCCGCGTACAGTGGTCATTGTCGAATGGCCGGAGAGGATCGCTGCAGCACTTCCGCAAGATACTTACTGGTATCGTCTCTCTCATGAAGGGAGCGAACGCACTATTTCCTATGACGCCGACCATTAATCGCACGCTTGTTATCATCGATGCACATGCGCTCATTCACCGCGCATATCATGCACTGCCAAACTTCACCAATAGCGAAGGGGCGCCAACAGGCGCACTCTACGGACTATCCTCAATGATTATCCGTATCATTGAAACTTTTCGTCCGTTTGCTATCGTCGCAGCGTATGACTTACCAAAGCCTACGTTTCGTCACCACGCGTATGATGCGTACAAAGGTACTCGTGCAAAAACAGACGAGGAACTCATCGCGCAGATTCAACAGTCGCGTGAGATATTTGATGCATTCGGCATCCCTTGTCTCGACGCCGAAGGATTTGAAGCAGATGACATCATCGGTACGCTTGTCGAACAGTACAAAGGAGAATCGGCGCTTTCTCTCATTATCGCTTCGGGAGATATGGACACGCTTCAGCTTGTCGAAGGAAAGAAAGTACAAGTGTACACGCTAAAGCGTGGGGTGACAGACACGGTGCAATACGACGAAGGAGCAGTACAAGAGCGGTATGGGTTTGCTCCTGCCCAGGTGACGGACTTCAAAGGGCTTCGTGGTGATGCCTCAGATAATATCATCGGCATCCCAGGAATCGGTGAAAAAACAGCGACACTGCTTATTCACACTTTTGGCACCATCGAACGACTTTATGAAGCGCTCGAAGAGGATACAGTAGCTGCAGCGGCGAGAGCGAAGCTCTCGCCGCGCATGACCGAACTCTTACTCTCCCACAAAGAAGACGCACTCTTTTCTAAAACACTCGCTACTATTCGCCGTGATGCACCGATTTCTTATACGCTTCCCGAAAAGAACTATCCGCAAGAAGTAGATACTGAAGCACTTCTCTCACTCTTTTCACGATTTGAATTTCGTAGTCTTATTCCGCGCGTACGAAAACTTTTTGATATCGAGACGCCTATTGTCGAAATCCAGGAAGGAGAAGAAGAGCTGCTCATCGAGACCTCGATTGCATTGTGGGTGTTGTACTCCGAGGAGACCGTGCCGACGAGGGAATTGATTTTGGAACGGACCAAAACCAAGAATCTCACTGAGGCGCATGAGTTTATCCTGGACGAGCTCAGTAAGCACTCGCTCAAAGAGCTGTTTGAGAAGGTAGAGCTGCCGCTCATTCCGATTGTTCGTGCAATGCATGAGCGGGGTATTCTCATAGACAAAGCGCATTTCGGTTCACTTAAGCAGCAGCTCGCACAGACGCTCGCAGACATTGAGCGCGAGGTGTCGAGGGCGATCGGCGGTAAAGAAATTAATCTCAATTCTCCCAAACAGCTCTCAGCGCTTCTCTTCACCGATCTCGGACTCAAAGCAAAAGGGAAGCGCAAAGCGAGCGGTGCGTTTACTACCAATGCTGAAGTGCTCGAAGGGTTGCGCGATGCGCACCCAGTCGTCCCGCTCATTTTGAAATATCGAGAAACGCAAAAACTGCTCACGACCTATGTCGAAGCGCTCCTCGAACACTGCCGAGAAGATGGGCGCGTTCACGCAGATTTTTTTCAGCACGGAACTGCTACAGGCCGCTTTTCTTCAGCCAACCCCAATCTTCAGAATCTCCCCACAAAGGGTGATCTCGGCAAAGAAATTCGCCGCGGATTTATCGCCAGTCCTGGGTATGTGTTCATCGGAAGCGATTATTCACAGATCGAGCTTCGTGTACTCGCTATTCTTTCGAGGGATAAGAAACTCATTGACACTTTTCTTCGTGGCGAAGACGTGCATGCCTCGGTTGCCTCGCGCATGTTTTCTGTCCCAATGACAGAGGTGACAAGTGATATGCGTCGCGTGGCGAAGGTTATCAACTTCGGCATCCTCTTTGGTATGGGAGTGACGGCGCTGGCAAAAAATCTCGGCGCAAGCCGTGCAGAAGCGCAAGCTTTTTATGACAACTACTTCCAGACCTTTCCTGAAGTAGCTACCTATCTCGACCAAGCAAAAGAAGGTGCGCGAGCGCAGGGGTATACCCAAACTCTCTTCGGTCGGCGTCGATATGTCCCGCAGATCAATTCAAAGCTTCCGTTTATCCGCGCCTTTGCTGAACGAGTGGCATCAAATGCTCCGATTCAAGGCACCGAAGCGGATATTCTGAAAATCGCAATGCTCCTTGTTGACCACGATGTACGAGAGGAAGGGCTTGCAGATGACGTACATCTCCTTCTGCAGATTCATGATGAGCTGGTCTATGAGGTGGCAGAAGACAAAGCGGAGCAGGTAGCAGCACTCATCGAAAAAGCTATGCATGAGGTGTTTATCCGTTCACCGCTTCCAGTGGCGATTCCCGAGGTGCCGCTTTCGATATCAGTGGCAATAGGTCATCGTCTCGACGAACTAAAATAAGTGCTACAATCCCTCTATGGAACAGCAAGCAGAAGAAAACACTATCCATCACGAACTTGCCAAATCGTACCTTGCTTATTTTGTAGCAAGTATGGCAGGACTCTTGGTCGACAGCTTTTTACACATCTCATTTGATGTGCCCTATGCAAAGACGGTAGGCATCATCCTTATGGGGATGGGACCCCTCCTTATGCTCTGGGCGCAACTCACCTCTGCAAAAGGGCATGCCAAGCCGGCATCACGGTTTGTGCAGTATTTTGAGTATGGGCCGTATCGTTTTGTTCGCAATCCGACGCATCTCGGCATCCTCCTTCTTGTCACTGGCTACACACTCATCTCCGGTTCAGTCGTCTTTTTTGCAACGACGTTTATTGGCTTTGTCGTGTCCAATATTTTTTTTGGGAAATATGAATCGCTGATGCACCAATCATTTGGCGATGCGTATACCAAGGTAAAGGAAACCACTCCCAAAGTATGATTGCACTTGTTATTTCTCCAGAACCTCAATTTCGCCGTGCGCAGTGTGCATCGCTTATTGCCTCACACACTGATCGCGAGTACTTTGTCTGCGATGACACGATGCTGACAGCGGGAGAGCTTGTGCAGTATGCAGTGCCGTCACTCTTTGCCACAGCGCCGCTTCTCATTCATGCAAAATTTTTACTTGCCGACAGCGATCTCGCTGACACAACACTCGATACTCTCGCTGAGAGTGACACAATATTTTTGTGCGAAGAATACGCACTCCCTGCAGCACTTATAAAAAAAATACAATCACGTGGCGCAACTCTTGCGCAAGAGAAAGGGGTATCGAAATCTACGTCATCGCGTTCGACCATTTTTTCTGCAGCAGAGTGTCTCACTGCGAAAGACAAAAAGTCTCGCTGGCTTGCGTATCGTAGCGCAATGAACGAACACGCTATTGAAGCGGTGCTACCGATACTCTATTGGAAACTTCGCACACTCATCCCCACTGACCGTTCGGGAAAATATCGCACACTGTATCGCGATCTCA
Organism: Candidatus Nomurabacteria bacterium; assembly: GCA_020845875.1. Classification (GTDB taxonomy): domain Bacteria; phylum Patescibacteriota; class Minisyncoccia; order Phycocordibacterales; family UBA9973; genus UBA4124. Next base: position 7,418 of record JADLEY010000014.1, on the reverse strand, counting down.
TCACTGCACAAGAACGTGCGTGGACTATCGGTGCGCCACTCGAAGCACTTGTTGAGAAAGTAATTCTTCAGTCATAATTTTTTTATTACTCATCCAAAAGAGAAGGCCTTCTTTTGAAAGAAGGCCTTGAATGTTTTCGCTATATAAGTTGTGAGTGAGAGAGTTGCGTTGTGTTTGTTTTTGAATGTTCGTCGATGGAGGAACAGAAACTTTCGAAATGAAAGGGTGCCATATACGTCAGAATCCCTGACGAGTGAGAAACTGATAAATGGCTGAAGGTGCGTCTGTATTCATTATAAGATCGGGAGCGTATGAGTGCAAGAGGGGGGACAGTGGTCTCCTGTGGAAAACTATACTCTTCCCAAATCTTCAAGGAACAAGGTATACATCCCAATACATATATTATGAACCTGGCTCAGAGACCCTGCTGCCCAATCCCAAATCGGCTTCCTCGCTCAAGACCTCCAACACTACTTCCCCGAACTCGTCTCAGAAGGTCCCAATGACTATCTCCAAGTCAACTACGCAGGCATGACCCCCATCCTCACCAAAGCAATACAAGAGATCAACGCAAACATCACTGATATCTCAAACCTTACCAGAGAGAATACCTGGAGAGATGCGATTACTGCATGGCTTGGAGATATCACTAATGGTATTAATAGGATATTTGCGCATGAGGTGAAGACGGAACGTATTTGTGTCACTGATGAAGCAGGAGAGACTTGTCTGACTCGTGGAGAACTTGATCAGTTGCTTGGTGGTACTAGTGCTGCACCAGAAGAAGATGGTGGGACGGAGCCGGAGGTGCCTGAAGTACCACAAGTGCCAGCAGGAAACATTGATGATACAAGTGAGGAGCAGGCTCCAGAAGTTCCTGTTAAAGAATCAGCACCAGAGATACCAACCGAGCAGTCTACAGAAGAGTCCTCAGTTCCAGAGTCACAACAGGAAGAAACACTTCCCGAACCTCCCGTAGAAAATCCTACGGAATAACAAATACAAAAAACTCCATTACCTAGTGCATGGAGTTTTTTGTATGGTTGGTGTGGAACTGGGGGTATCGAAACCCCGTGTGGAGATGGTGCTGCGGCACATCTACGTGTGTAGACCGCCTATTGTAGGGCGCACACTAAGAAACGGACAAAACGTGCACGTCCGAGCCTCATCGTATTTGGTGTACGCACGAGACACTGCGTACTGCCTAGCTGACGGCTATTATGCCGTGTCGTTTCGCGTCAGCACAAAACGGACGACACCTGATCGGCCTAAGTTAGGCGAATGCAGGAGCAAAGCCGAATGCTGAAGCAAACGGAGACTTTACTTTGGAGATACTGTTGCCAGTTATCAGATGAGCGAAGAAGTAACGGTATTACGCTCATATCCGACACGCATACCGCAACTACCATATCCATCGAAACCTTTCAGTCCCTTATGATACGAAGAGAGATACTACTCGCGCAGGGCGCGTTCGATATCTCGCTGTACTGCTTTTTTCTTCAGTACATCTCGTTTGTCAAAGACTTTTTTCCCCCGTGCAATAGCAAGCTGCATCTTGACGAGAGTTCCTTTACCGTACAATGAGATAGGGATAAAAGTCAACCCTTTCGTATCCGAGGCTTTTTTGAGAGCAACAAGTTCATTCTTTCTGACGAGAAGCTTACGGGAGCGATATGGGTCATATTCTCCCTGTGTGTTGCCTTCCTGCCATGGTGGAATATGAGCGCCAAGGAGATAGAGCTCACCATCGACAAAGGCGACATACCCTCCTGTAAGAGAGCCGTGATGGTGTTTGATCGATTTTACCTCTGTCCCGAGGAGTTCGATGCCACATTCGTACGTTTCCCAGAGGGTATAATCAAATGTTGCCTTTTTGTTGTGCAGGTATTCTGCCATATTCCTATCCTATCATGAGAGAGCGAAAGAGGACGTTTTTGTGTATAATGGGTACCTATGGCAAAGCTTACTCCTGTACCGTCAAAACGTCCGGCAAAAAAGCCGCCGCAGCGTCCACTTTCTTCGTATCTGCTTTCGGTAGTTATTCTTTTTGCACTTCTTTCGGGGCTGTATTCAGCGATTGCGGGTACGGGGGCAAAGCCGGAAGTGATACCTCTCTCGAATGTGGCGCAGTTGGTACAAGCAGGAGAGGTGAAGTATATCGAAGTCAATGGACAAGATCTCACTATTACCAAGACAGACGAAACAACGCTCACCTCAAAGAAAGAAGCAGAAGGTACTCTTCTCGAAGCGCTCTCGGTCTATAGCATTAGTCCCGACAAACTTGCGAGTGTTGAGATAGAAGTAAGTGATAAGACAAGTTTCGGACTACTCCTTTTGTCGATACTGCCGATTGTGTTACCGATTGTGCTCATCATCTTTTTCTTTTGGTCGCTTTCACGGCAAATGAAAGGCGCAGGGATGCAGGCGTTTACATTTGGTCAATCCAAGGCACGTGTCACCGACCCAAGTGACCCAAACAATCGGGTCACTTTCAAAGACGTCGCTGGTGCACGCGAAGTAAAGGAGGAGCTCAAAGAGATTGTAGACTTCCTTCGCAATCCTAAGAAGTTTCTGGAGATTGGTGCGCGCATTCCCAAAGGGGTCTTGCTCACTGGTTCTCCTGGGACAGGGAAGACTCTCCTTGCGCGAGCGGTAGCAGGAGAAGCAGGAGTACCATTTTTCCATTTGTCAGGATCAGAATTTGTGGAGATGTTTGTCGGTGTGGGAGCGAGCCGTGTGCGTGACCTTTTCAAAATGGCGAAGCGAGCGGCGCCAGCAATCATCTTCGTAGATGAGATTGATGCGGTCGGGCGTGTGCGTGGCGGCGGCTACGGCGGTGGAAACGACGAACGCGAACAAACACTCAATCAGATTCTTGTTGAAATGGATGGCTTTGAGCCCAACGACAAAGTCATCGTTATGGCAGCGACCAATCGTTCCGATGTGCTCGACCCCGCACTCCTTCGTCCTGGACGATTTGACCGTCGAGTGACACTCGATCTTCCTGACCGTCGTGATCGCGAAGAGATTCTTGCTGTTCATGCAGCGAAGAAGCCGCTTGCAGAAGATGTCCATCTGCGCACAATTGCCGAACGCACAAGCGGCTTTTCAGGGGCTGATCTGTATTCCTTGATGAACGAAGGTGCAATTCTCGCTGCACGCGAAAACCGCAAGAAAGTATCGCAGTATGATCTCATTCGCAGTATCGAAAAGGTGATGCTCGGTCCTGAGCGCAAGAGTCATCTGCTGACGGTACAGGAAAAGGAAATCGTCGCTTACCACGAAGCAGGTCACGCGCTGGTGGCAAGTGTGTTGCCTGATGCAGATCCTGTGCACAAAGTCTCTATCGTCGCACGCGGCAAAGCAGGTGGATACACACTCAAGCTCCCGCTCGAAGAGCGCAAGCTTCAAAATCGCAAGGAGTTTCTCGCTGATGTTGCAATGACACTCGGCGGGTACGCGGCAGAAAAGATTGTCTATGGCGAAGTGACAACTGGTCCTTCAAATGACTTGCAGGTGGTGACTGCGCTTGCTCGTGCGATGGTGACTCGTTGGGGCATGAGCGAGAAGGTCGGCCCAATAGCACTCGAGAGCGATGGAGGGCGCCCTGTCATGGGAGATATCATTGAAGAGCAGCGTCCAGATGAGACAGCATCGCGTGTTATTGGTGTAGAGGTGAAGAAGATTATCGATGAAGGTCTCTCAACAGCCACCGAGGTACTGATGAAGCATCGCGCAGTGCTTGATATTATCGCCAAAAAACTCATCGAAGTAGAAACGCTCGAACAGGCAGAATACGAAGCGATTATTTCCGCGCATGGCATTGTCCTCAAAAAATAAATTACTTCCGATACTTATCGGAATATTGCTAGTAACACTGTGCTTGTGGGGGAGGAGAAACGCCCTCGCTCCGACACAGGTATCTTCACCACAGCAGACACCGCCGCAGTCGATCACGCTCGTACTTGCGGGCGACATTATGATGGACAGAGGTGTGCGCCGTTCAATAGAAAAGAATTTCGCAGGAGACTACCATGCACTTTTTGCGCACACGCCCTACATCGCGGCAGCGGATATTGCGTTTGGCAATTTCGAAGGTACCGCGGCGCTTGGCGGTCGCAATGTCGGGAGCAGATTTTCTTTTCATATGAATCCTGTAAGCGTCGAAGCGTTTCGCAGTGCAGGTTTCGACATTGTGTCCTTTGCCAACAATCATGTCGGCGATTGGGATCGCGCAGCCTTTGATGAGACAATGCAGCATTTGGCAGACAACAGTATTCTCTACGCAGGAGCAGGGAAGAATTATGCAGATGCTTCTACAGTGCGCGTTATTACGGTACGCGGCGTGCGGGTGGGATTTTTGGCGGCGACAGATGTCGGGCCAAACTGGCTTGCAGCGACAGCTACGCAGCCAGGCATACTGCTCGCAAGCGACCCGCACCTCTCAGAGGTTATCGCCGTCGCAAAGGCACAGGTAGATGTACTAGCGGTATCATTTCACTTTGGTAATGAATACTCTCCGGCAAATAGTAGACAAGAAGCACTTGCTAGAGGGGCAATAGACGCTGGAGCAGATATTGTCATCGGATCGCATCCGCATGTTATGCAGCGCGTTGAAGAATACAATGGCAAACTCATCTACTACTCGCTGGGCAACTTCATTTTCGATCAGTATTTTTCTCTACACACCATGCGCGGCATGGTAGCAACGGTTACTATTGACCCACAGACGTTTGTGCTGACACACAAAGAAGAGGTGAGTCCGCTCAGCAAAGAGTACATCCCGCAACCGCTTGTGCCATTTGATGCAAGTATGCTGGTGACAAAAACGTTTACGCCGTAGCCTTGTCTTGTCCCTTGGTCTCGAGTTCGCTCTCGGCGAGTTCGAGAAGTTCGTAGTGGTAATTTTTTGCTTCTTCGGCGAGTGTCATAAGTGCTTCATCACCGAGGCCTTCTGCGGCTCCGCGCACCAGCGCATAGTGGACGATTGCTGCTCCTTCAAAAAATCCGCTCCATTCGAGAAGTTCGGTGGCATTGTCCCACTGGTCACCGACATAGAGGTCACGCATCTTTTTGAGTTTGTTTTCTGTCGCGGAAGCTTTTGTTAGCGTGGTGTCGACGACCCCTGCATCAGTCGCAGTGCGGAGGATTGCTTCACTATAGAGACGAATCTTCTCTTCTCTATCGGTGATGCGTTCTTGACCAAGCGCTTCTTCGAGCGCTACGCGTCCTCGCTCCAGGGTGTCCTGTCCGACACGCTCAAACGCCAATATTTCTCCCAGTTTCTTTGCCACGAATTCATTTATTGCCATATGCTAGTATTGTACTACAATCCATACACCTTCCGTCCACTGAAGCGAGCGGTTACAAGGGTGAATGATTGGGAGTATAGCTCAGTTGGTTAGAGCATCGAGCTTATACCTCGAGGGTCGATGGTTCGAATCCATCTACTCCCACAAATATATTGACGTAAATGGTGTTTTGTGCTATAAAAATGCCAAACACTATTGTTGAACCTTTAAAAAAAGATATATGAAAAAATTCCTCATCGGTTTGTTTTCTCTCAGTGTATTTGCTGCGTGCAAAAAAGACGCTCCTACACCAATTCCGCCAATTGATGACCCTGTTCCCGGCACGCTTTCTCGAAGCGCTGCCTTACAGAATCAAACTATCGAAACGCCCGCTTCGTCAGTGCTCATAGGGCAGTTTGTGTATCACGGCGGCTCGGCAGATACTGTACTACAAGTGCATCTGCATGTTGCGAGCGCCGGTATCCCATTTTCAAAGATGAACAATCTGCGAGTAGTGATACGGTATGAAGCAGGCGATTCCGCATTACTCACCAGCAGCACTGTACTTCCTGAAGGTAATTGGGCAGACCTTGTGTTTTTCCCAAAAAACAAACGGGTAGACATCTCGGTGTACCTCTCGTTTCCTGTGGAGATTGCCGGAGGGAGTATTGTGCCTGCACTTGCGCTTCGTGATTATTACTACTCAGGTCCGCACATGGCATACGTTGCAGGACAGGAGACAGTTTTTTCCACAACAAAGCTGACGACAAAGCTCAGTGCAGCTACTCCTCCGACGGCACGCCTGTCGGGAGAGACTGTTGAGACGCTTGCTATTGAGGCGCTTTCCAATGCTCCCGCCACTATTACGACAGTAGGAGTGAAGATACTCGAACCTGCAGCAGTGCAGCGTGCAGAAGTGTACGAAGGAGCAACGCTCCTTGGCATGGCTGACGTTTCTGGTGTGACTACCGAAGTGCCGATATCGGTACCGGTAGAAGCTGGAGTACTACGCACCTTTACGGTGAAGCTGCGACTGCAGCAAATCACGGGCGCTCTTTCCGGGACAAATGTTCGTACTGCCGCATTTGTAGGCTACACGAGCACCTCTGGAATAGTACGTACCAACGATACGCTCCGCACCGGCAGCGATATCATTGTGCACAAGGCAGTGCCGCAGATAGCAGTACAACAGATAGCAGGACAGCTCGCCAACGGAGCGCCGACAGAAGTATTTCGCATTGCGCTCACTGCGCCGCAGTGGGGAAGCGTCGCGCTCAAACAGCTTGCGCTTCCGCTTGTCTGGGCGGACAACCAGTCCAACGATACATTGCGCCTAAAGGCCCCGTTGGTTTCTTTTGGCGGAAGCGATGTGACTGCGCTGTGCCGCATTTCCAAAAACGGCGGCGATACCGTCTCTGTGTTTACGGAAGGCATGACGGTCATTTATCTGACAGCGACACAGTCTCCCGGCGAACTGGTGATACCGGCAGGGGAGACGAAGTATCTTACGCTGACTGTGACGCCAGAAGGGTTTGATGCGGCAGAAGCAGACGGCTTCTCGCTTGCGCTTGCCAGCGATGCAGTATCGACAAGCTATCGGTATCTCAATGCCGGCTCGGGCGGATTTACAGCAAAGCTCTTCAGCAGCAGTGCACCGCCCAGCAATGCAGCGCAGCTCTTCAACTGTATCTGGTCAGATCTCAGTGCTCAGAGCCATTCGGCCGTTCCCGGTATCAGCTCGGCAGACTGGTGGAACGGCTACTTGCTCTACAGCGACCAGCCGACGCAAATATTTGTACGGCACTAACTACTTTGTTCATAATTGTTCATTTCTTACGCCTCCCCTAAGCGGGGAGGTTTTTTGTATGCAGGAGGGGCACTTGACTTTTTGTACTAGGTATGCTACAATAGAAAAAAGAGTAGTATTGCTCTTCAACAACAAAAAACCGATACATATATGAGTAAAAATTATGCACCAGTGCTCAGTGCACTGGTAGACGCTCCTGCTACAACTGTTGTGTCAGAAAAACACATCAGGGCATTGCTGTCACTCTCTCAGGAAGAGCTTGATCGTCAATTTGGGTTCAGAACCCTCCACTCCCTCACCAACGCTTTCGTTTCAGTAGC
>JADLEY010000013.1 GCA_020845875.1 Candidatus Nomurabacteria bacterium | reverse complement strand
CGTAAGAGAAACAGCCAAAACTTGGGTTCGTCTAAAAAATACCAACTATGCTCACGCTATGAGGTTCCAAAAACAAATCTTTCCTGAAAAAATCACTTTTGATGGAGGAAAATTTGGGACAGATAATTTATCCTTAATTTACAAGATGAATCAGCAAACTGGTGCTGATAAATCTAAATTGGTGACCCTACGGGGAATCGAACCCCGATTAACGGCTTGAAAAGCCGGCGTCCTAACCGTTAGACGATAGGGCCATTTACACTTTTGGTGCACCACATTGTAACAGGAGTATGGAAAAAATCAAATGGGCTGCAGTCTCCTGCAGCCCAATGCTGATGTCATGTCCATACAAAGGAACCGCGGCGCTTCATGTCAAACTCTCTGCTCAAATACACACAGATTTTCTGCTCCGCGAAGCAAAACGAAAGGAGGAAAGGTTCTCCTCTGTCCGTGCGAATGCTTGGATGATGGTAGTAATAGAAGCAGTCGTTGTGCTGGAGGTTTTTCCCAATAATACGGTGACAGGCCTCTTCTGGTGCAATGATAAACACCTTAGGGAATCCCCTTCTTTGCTGATCGTAAATAATCCCCGCCCAAAACTCGTCAATGCTACGCTGTCCTTCGGACAGTTGATTATATGTGAAATACACATACTCCAATGGGCGATTTTTGAAGAAAAAAGTTTGCTTCTTTTCTTCATAAATGCGCAGCCGATGAATGACAACTGACGGAAGACAAGCAAAGCCAAGGACATGCTCCTGCCCGAAATACCGGAGATCAGGAAGCGGCGGCGAGGCCAGCGGGAAAAAGGTGATATCAGCTTCTACAAGCGATGCGGTCCCCGTGCGGACATCATGATGGTGAGTGTGCATGTACAGGTTGTTTTTCTTTTTTATACCACACACTAGATGTATTGGCAATTTACGCATTTTTTGCTAGACTAAATCGCCCGTGAATATCACGAGCGATTAGCTCAGATGGTTAGAGCGCAGCATTGACATTGCTGAGGTCAGAGGTTCGACTCCTCTATCGCTCACTCTGATCTGACTTTCCGGCAATTTGCCGAGGTCGGCATACGCCGCGCTAAGCGCGGCGTATGCGTTTTGCGCAGGGTTTGCAATGCTTTGGAGCGCACAAGCGCGCACTGATTTTTTGGAAAGGAGGAGGTTCGAGCCGAAAACTTTTTCGGCTGCGACCTTTTTCTCAAAAAGGTCGGTATCGGAAGCGATTTTGCCCAGAGTTTCAGCCTCTCCAATCCACTTTCGCATCGGTTCGAGCCAGCCAGTCCGCTTTTGTGGAAAAGTGAAAATCTGCTCCTCCAGAGACTTCTTTTCGGACATGAATTTCGCTTTCTTTTCAAGATATATATTTCGTTCAATATCCTGTTCAAGGTATGAATCAAGAAGTCTCTGGAGTTTCATATCCAACCCTTGAATTTTCACTTTTCTTTCTTCCACAAAAGCATTCGTTGATTGGGCGAAATTTTTTTCGTCATGTGCAAACATGACCTTCCATTCTTTCGCCCAATCTGGTCGCAAAGAAACTGTTTGCAGAAGCGAGGAAATCTGCTCGTCTAATTTCTCTTGGCGAATACAAGGTTCGGGACAATTCACCATTTTGGATTTTTTGGTGCAACGATAATAAGTGTAGTGATGGACATTTCCATTTTTCTGCGTCTTAACCTTGTATTCGCCAGTAATCATCATGTTGCAAGTGGCGCAACGAAGCAGTCCGCAGAACACTTGCGGATTGTTCCTGTGAGATTTCCTGCGCTTTCCTCGCTTCTCTAAAACCGCTTGGACTTCATCAAACAGTTTCTTTGCGACGATTGGCTGGTGTTTGCCTTCATGCACTTCGCCTGCATAGCGAAAGTGTCCGTAGTAGAACGGATTGGAGAGAATAACTGAAACTCTGTCTTTGGAGATTCGCTTGCCGGATTTGGTAATGATGCCGGACTTCGCCAAAAAGTTTGCGATGTCTTCCAACCGACTTTGGTTTTTCGCATACAGCTCAAAAGCCCTGCGAACAATCACGGACTTTTTCTTGTCCACCATGATTGTTTTTGTTCGCACATCGTTCAAGTATCCGATTGGCGCAGGGCCGGGAAACTCTCCGCGCCTCACTTTTTGGCGAAGTCCTCGTTTGGTATTTTCGGCAAGCGAATCTACATAGTATTTGCTTTGCACAAAGGCCATGGAAAGCGTAAATTTGCCCTGTGGCGTGTTTTCAAACCAATGCGAGGGGCGAAGCCCCGAGCTTAGTTTCGCCGAAAAAACCGATTTTAAAATGTTGCGGTGTCTATTATACAAAATTCGAACTTTTTTCGAAATGAATCCCGATGCGGAAATCTGAAAAAGAACTCGGTTTTGCGAAACTACTTTCTGGGGACACGGATTCGCAAAACCTCGGCTGATTTCCCGCGCGGAGGAGGGGTCTGGGGAGGAATCCGCGCGGGCTTCGTATCATTTTTGAGAGGAGTGGGTAGTAACACAAAACCTTGACTTGTCAAGGTTTTTATGCTATCCTGACGTCAGATGTTTGATGGTGGGTTATTTGAGTTCCGAGAGCGGATCGAACCGTCTTTTTTGAGCCACGCGGAGCGTGGAAAATGCTTGCGAATGCTGGGCTCGGCGGGGGGAATGCAAAACAGCCAGCGCTTCGCGCTGACCGAATTGTTGCTCCAAAAATGCGTTTGGAACTTCTGCGGAAACGGAGAGATTTGAACTCTCGAGAAGGTTTCCCCTCTGCCGCATTTCGAGTGCGGTGCCTTCAACCACTCAGCCACGTTTCCAAACAGCCACTCTACACTATTTCCCTGTCTTCAGCCACAAGTAAATGTCCTCAATGGCTTTGACGGCGTCGCCGACGGCGATGTTGTTTTGGTGGTACTTGCCGTTGGCGCAATCTCCTGCAGCCCATAGACCCTCAATAGAGGTGCGCTGTGTGTACGGGTCTGCGACGATTTTTTTACTCTCATCAAGCGCGGCGAGCCCTTCGACAAGTGCAGTATTGGGGATTTGTCCGATTTCGACAAAGACCCCAGAGACAGCGACATCACGCATATTTTCTTCACCTTTTATTTTGTAAGTAAATCGCTCGACAAGGGTGCTGCCGTCAATGCTGACTGCCTCAGCGTTGGTGATGATAGTAATCTTGGGATCTGCTTTTACCTTTTCAATGGTGATGGGATCTGCCTTGAAGCTATCGCTGCGGTGTATGAGAGTGACAGCTGTCGCATACTGCGAGAGCTGGAGTGCTGCCTCAAACGCAGCATTGCCGCCGCCGATGACGACGACAGGGAAGCCGCTAAAGAGTGGTCCGTCACAGGTCGCGCAGTACATCACGCCTTTGTTGTCGAAGCGTTCTGCTCCTGGAACATCGAGCTTACGATAGCGGGAGCCGGTAGCCACGAGCACCGTCTGTGCCTCTACTGTCTCGCCACTTGAGAGAGAGAGTGAAAAGGGCGCCTCTGGAGTCGCTCCTTCGGTGACTTTTTCTACGCGAGTACCCGTGTGTAGTGTGACGCTTCCACTCTTGTCCTGTGCGTATTCTGCGACATGTGCACGCAATGAAGAGGCGAGCGCACCGCCGCCAATTGCAGGAGTGCCGATCCAGTTGAAAATGGTCTCAGAGACAGCAGACTGTCCGCCGATGTCTTCGGCAATCATGATCGTGGAGAGCTGTTTGCGTCCTGCGTAGACCGCAGCTCCTGCAGCAGCCGGACCGCCTCCGATAATGGCAAGTTGGTAGATCATGGGTTTCTAGTATAAACGGCAACCGACTTCAATGCAAAACACCCACTTACAAGAGGGGGTGTTGAGCGAAAAGAATAGCTATTTCTTTGGTCGACGGAGAAACGCAGGGATCGCACCATACTTTTCTTCGTTATCTTCGATGTCGGCATCTTCGATAATATCGTCTGCTTTTTGTTCCAATTTTTGTATCATCGGCTTAGTATCGTTTTCTTGCAGAGTGTTTGCACGTTGGAAGACTGCCTGAGCGCTCGAAAAGAGGTTGGTTTTCTTCGACATTTCATGGGGAAAACCGGTTGCAATAACAGTGATTTTGAGATCGCCTTTCTTCATGCGTTCATCAAGAATGGTACCGATGATGACACGAGCGTCTTTATCGATGGATTCGGTGATGACTTTCGCTGCGTCTTGGAACTCTGCCATTGTGAGGTCATCGTTGGATGAAATAGCAAAGAGTACTCCGCGAGCGCCGTTGATCGAGATATCCAAGAGAGGAGAGTTGATGGCTTGTACCGCCGCCTTTTCGGCGCGTCCGTCACCAGAAGAGCTTCCGACGCCCATGAGCGCGGTTCCTGCATCAGCAAGAACACTTTTCATATCGGCAAAGTCGACATTGATAATCCCAGGGGAGGAGATAAGCTCAGAAATACCTTCGACTGCTTGTAGAAGAACTTCATCGCACTTTGCAAATGCATCTTTGAAAGTGGTGTCTTTGCCGGCGATAGCGAGAAGACGATCGTTGGGGATAACGATGATGGCATCTACTTCTTTTTCGAGTTCCTCAATACCTTGTTCAGCAATTTTCATACGCTGATTTCCTTCAAAGAAGAATGGTTTGGTCACGACGCCGACGGTGAGGACACCTTGTTCTTTTGCAGCACGCGCCACAATAGGGGCTCCGCCTGTGCCGGTACCGCCACCCATACCGCAAGCGATGAAGACCATATCTGCGCCTTTGAGCGCGTCTTGGATTTCTGCCTTGGTTTCTTCAGCAGCTCGAGCACCGAGTTCTGGGTTCATCCCAGCACCAAGTCCTTTGGTAAGGTTTTTTCCAAGGTGGATTTTCTTTTCCGCGAGCGAAGTGTGGAGATCTTGCACATCGGTATTCATCGCAATGAATTCTACCGATCGAACTTTGTTGTTGATCATGTGGTTCAGGGCATTTTTCCCTGAGCCACCCACACCTACCACTTTAATACGCGCGGCGGTTTCTATTTCTGGATTAATTTTTGCCATACTCAACTCTCTAATTGGTATGGATTGTATCTTAGCAGAACGTGCAGGGAACGCAATAAAAGAAATTGATCGACAAGAAGACCTTGACAGTACAAAATAATATTACCTTATGGCATCAACTGTTTGATAAGATTTTTGATAACACCAAAAAAACCTTCTCCTTCATTGGCAAGGTGTGTATCAGTGCGTTTTTGTGACGAGTGTCCAAGTATATCTGCTGCTACTGCGTAGGCATGAATGAGGTGTGTCTGCTGTTTAAGTGTTCCTTTTGCCCCAGGAAGATCAATACTGCCCATTTTGACAGGAATTTTGAGGATAGTCTTTGCTACCTGTTCGGTGAGCGGGAGAGCACTTCCTTCGCCTATGATAATGGCGCCGGCAGGGAGGAGGCCTGAACGACCAATCTTTTTGAGGTACTTGTCGATAATTTCAAAAATTTCAGAGAGGCGTGCTTCAATAATTTCGTCGAGTTTCTTTTTTGAAACGGTTTGAAACCCTACAACGCCAAGCTTCAGTGACTCTGCTTCTTCTGGGGTAATACGCAGTCCAAGCGCAATATCCTTGGTAATATCGAGAGAGCCGATACCGAAAACATGGAGGGCGCTGTATACATTATTTTCAATGACAGCCAATGAGACTGTCTCTGCTCCGATGTCAATAAGTGCACAGCCAAAATTCTTTTGCAAATCAGTCAACAAGAGAGAGGCTGCAGCGATCGGCGTTGCAGTGAATGAAGTCACTTTTACTCCTGCCTCATTGATAGCAGAGAGGAGGTCATCGAGATGCTGTTCGAGTGCAGTAATAAAAAGTGTCTTTGCTTCGATTTTTCCTCCGACCATTCCTTCAGGACGAGCAGGAAAGCCTTTGCCATCTACTTTGAAATGACTAGGGAAAGCATGGAGCACAGCTTTATTTTTGAGTTCAATTTGTTCTTCTGCTTCGGCGATTGCTTTGTCGATATCAAATTTACTCACAACGCTGTCTGCGCGACTTACTACCGCGCTTCCCAGAGCACTCTCGCAAGAGATGCCGATTCCTCCAAGAGATACCGCTGCTGAACGAATACGCTGCCCAGATTCTTTTTCTGCTTCGGCGATTGCTCTTTTAAGCGAAGCGGTGACTTCGTTGCGATGTACGACATAGCCATGACGCATTCCTCTTGTCTCAACGATACCGGCGCCAAGCACCACCGGGAGAACTCCTTTGTTGGATGAATTGTCAACTACCACTATTCGGGTAAAGGACGAACCGATATCAATGCCGACGCTGATGTGTGATTTTGCCATTGGGTGCGGAAAAAAGCTTCAAAAATTCCTTCTCCTTACGTTCCATTGTACTGCCATGTTCGTATCCTTTCAAATGAAGCGCACTGTGGATGAAGAGAAAGGTGAGATAATCATCATACGAAAGGTTAAAATCTTTGTATTGAGTACGTGCGACAGAACGACAGATGATGATTTCTCCACTCGTTTTGGTGAGAGGAAAAGAGAGTGTATTAGGAGTGTAGTCTTTGCCTCGATGGGCGATATTGAGCGCGAGAGCTTCTACAGGGGAAAGGAAGGTAACAGAGAGGTCATATTCTTTTCCTAAAATGGCGTTTTTGATACGCTCAAAAGGCACTCGTGGAAGAGTGCCTTTTGAGCGTATCGTGAGCCGTGATGTCTCGATAGTTGCCATTATTACATTTTGCCGAGCTTCTTGAGGCGTTCGACTTCAGAGCGGCGCGTAAGACGGCGAAGTGCCATGTTTTTCTGCGAAAGCTTTGAAAGTCCGCGCTGGCTGTAGCGCTGCCCTTTTACTTTTTGAATAATTCCCGATTCTTGCATTTTACGCGAAAAGCGGCGGATGAGGGACATCGCATTTTCGTGGCCTGTCTTCTTGATTTCTACGTTTGTCATTGACATGAGTACACAGGGTACCACAAAAGGATAAAACGGGCAATATCTTAGAGCTCCCTAGATACGTTCAGGATTTTGCTCGATAACAAAAGGGAAATGGAGGCTCTCAAGGAAACCGCGCAACGAAGCACCTTCTTCTTCTAGATAGGAGTCGTCTGTTTTGAGGAGCCACGCAAGGAGGAGCGTGTTTGATACTAGTGCTTGTCGCCGCGCAGGTAGGCGTGCGACATCGAGTTCGGCAAAGTAATGATCGACTTTGGTTACTACTTCCTCGCGGTATCGTTCGGGAATAGTGAGTGCAATTTTGATAAGTGCGCCAAACGGCGGATAGCCGAGCTGTTTTCGTGTTTCTAACTCTTGCAGAATGATGTGGGGAATCTGTTTTTTTTCTATCTGTTCGATCAGGGGATATTCCGGGGTACGTGTACAGATAATTACTCCTTCTTTTGTATATTCATGCGCTTCGATCAGAAGACGTAGTATTTGTTCAATTGTATACATCGAAGGGAGCGAAAGTAACCGATCAAAGAAAGGGATAATGCAGTAATCTATCTTTTGTAGAAAAGGAAGTGCTTTTTGCGTACCAACGATGACGGCACCTCGCTCTTTGTCTATCTGGTTGAGAAGTGTTTCGACTGCTTTATCGTCTGGTGTAAAATCATCGTCAATGAGAAACACTGATTCTCTTCCAATGAGTTCACCGACTGCTCCTGCTACGCTTTCTGAACCGATCGCTACAGGGATGATATTCCAACTACTACAAGTCAAACAACGATGGTCCGCAGGGAGTGTCGCACTACAATGAAGGCAGATAAAAAAACGTTCACGTCCTTCGCTGGTGGTGCGGTTGCGAAGCGTCATCGGGAGCGTACACTCGGGACATTGGACCACAGTGCCGCAATCGCCACAACGGGAAAGCGGCGCAATACCTTTGCGGTTGGTGTAGAGAAAGAGGCGACGGTGCTTTTTTTGGGCGTGCTGAATGAGTTCGACAACTTCTTTAGGGAGAACAGAACGATAAGGGCTGATCGCGAGAGTGTGTATCTTTTCTGGAACGAGTGTCCGAGCAATGTGATGAGCGTTGGTGCGATAGAGTGTTTCAAATCGCGGAAGTGCATCTCCCCATACAAGGAGTGCCCCAAGGCAGCGTCCCAACTCGCGAAAAAAGAGACGAAGATCTGTTCCATAACGGTCTCTGGTTCGATAAAGCGTATTGCTTTCTTCTTCGATACAAATACTCCCAATAGGACTTGCTGATGGTACGACTGAACAATGTGGTGTGGCAAAGATGAGGAGCGGCAAGTCTTCCTGTTTAAGAAGCGCTGCTTGTGATCGAAGCTGACGTTTAGGTACTTTGCTATGGAATAGTACGACGTGTCGGCTGATGCCTTTTTCGAGTTCTTTTTTCCATCGTTCAAGCGAACGGATTGTGGGTGCGATAAATAACACGCTTTCTTTTTGAGCAAACGATGAACGGATAAGACGTTTGTACTCGTTGAGGCGGTCGCTGCGGATGCCGATTACAGAACGTTCTTCGCTTTCTCTTTCTTCTAAAGATTTTGAAAAGGTTTCAGGGATCTTTTCGAAGGATAGGTATTCAAAGAGTGCGTGAGAAAGTACTGCTCCTGCGATAGCTCCGGTGGGAGTAAGAGTGCGAAGAGATGTCTCATGGAGCGCCTTGGTCACCGCACCAAAATAAGGAACGTATCCTTTTATTGAAGAGAGTTTTTTAAGCGAAAATGCTGCTCGCTTTACAAATGTCTTTGCTTCAGTGAGAGGGACGACTTCGACAACAAGCGCATGGATCGTCTGTTTCCCGAACGGTACTGAGACGAGTGTTCCTGGAAGAAGTGACTGCGCCGTGTAGTAGGTGAGGGTGTCAAAAGGGACACCTTTGGCGATAGGAATAACAGTCGCGATATGCATCCCTTTATTGTAAGGAGAAAGCGTCATTCGTCCACTCCTTCGACAAACGAGCGCTCTCGGTATACTATGGAACCGCATGTTAGGATTTCTCAAAGGGAAAAAAATAGGAATTGACCTCGGTACTACCTATACCAATGTCTACGTCTCCGGAAAAGGGGTGGTACTCTCGGAGCCGACAGTAGTCGCTGTCAATACAACGACAAAAGCAATCGAAGCTATTGGCGCAGAGGCAAAAGAAATGGTAGGCAAAACGCATGAAGCCATTTCTGTGATCCGTCCGATGCAAGATGGCGCGATTGCAAACTATCAATTTACCCATGCAATGCTCAAGCACTTCATCTCTCATGCATTGGGTCGTGGGGCACTCTTCAAGCCCGATGTGCTTGTGTCAGTACCAAGCGGTATCACTGGTACCGAACGCCGAGCTGTCGTAGAGGCGACAATAAAAGCGGGTGCAAAAAATGCTTTTATAGTTAAAGAACCTATTCTTGCTGCAATCGGCGCAGGCGTACCGATTAATGAGCCGCGTGGACATATGATTATTGATGCAGGAGGCGGGACCACGGATGTTGCAGTGATCTCTCTTGGTGGAGTAGTAGCGAGTACTTCAGTGAAATGTGCGGGTAACAAACTCGATCAAGCGCTTCGTGAATACATCCGTCGTGTGTACGGAGTCGCCATCGGCGATCAAGCAGCAGAAGAACTTAAAAAGACACTTGCAAGTGCGCTTCCAGTGCACCCTGATGCAAAAGGGAGTGTTAAAGGGCGCGATCAAGCGACAGGACTTCCTAAAACACTTGAGCTTACTACCAACGAACTGGTAAAAGCGATTTCGTATGAACTGGATGTGATTGTCAAAGCAATCAAAAAAGTTCTCGAAGAGACGCCGCCCGAACTCGCTAGTGACATTATCGATAATGGTATCGTAATGACTGGCGGTACCTCACTTCTGACAAATCTCCCAGAACTTATCAAAAAAGAAAGCGGCGTCACGGTACGTCGCGCAGACAACGCACTCATGGCAGTTGCCGATGGCACGGGGATTTTGCTCGATCATCTCGATACTTACAAGCGCTCTATTCTTGCAAAGCGATAGGAGCGGTATACTGAAGAGTATGATAACGCCTGCTCACTATGCTCCGCAGCAAACATTTCTTCTCCAGGGAGATGAGCAGTTTTTTGAACAGCTTGTTGCGCACCTTTCCAAAGATGGCATGTTGGTACAAACTCGAGCACTTCCTCGTTTGACAGTAGAACACGCTGATGAGATTGCAACATTTCTTTCCGAAGGAACAGGAAACGCTCGTGTGCAAGTAGTGTATTTTTCGGTATTTTCTCCTGAAGCAGCACATGTACTACTCAAGTCACTCGAGGAGCCGGCGCTACTGACAACGCTGCTTTTCGTCACCCGTTATCCATACCTGATTCCGCAGACAGTGCGTTCGCGCATGATGCTTTTTACCAGTGAGAGGGAGGCGAGTGAAGAAGAGAGTGTTGCAACTATTGTTGCGCGAATAGAAAAAGAAGCAGGAGAAAAAGAGGAAAAAAGTGATCCCGCTGTTCGGCGTGATCGCGCACTGCTTCTTCTTGATCGACTCGAAGAAGCATCTCGGTTGCAGCCAAGTACCGCAGGAGTGGTATATGAAGCGAAACGAATGCTTTTCCGCGGGAATCTTCCGACGAAGTTTGTACTTGATTACATTGCGACAACGCTGACGAAATAAAATAGCGCCCCGGTCCCATCCGAGGCGCTTCTGTACTTACTAACCCACCTATGAGATTGCAGGCGCAACCTCAGATACCTTACCGGCTTCACACTTATTCAAGAAACATCATGCAGCCAGGCCGTTCAGGAAAAGCGTCTGTACCTCCGAGAAATTTTTCATTTTTGAAAAATGTCTCTTGCTGTTCGCTTAAAAGCGTAAACTCAACTTTTTTCTTGGACTGCGATGGCAGAGCAACTGATTTCTTGCGATACTTGGAAGTCGCATCAATTAAATGCACGATTTCGGAAAATTCTTCCGAATGTGTGGCACGTCTTTGACTCATAAGTTAATGGTGGGTTTTAAAATGAACAAAAAATATTACCTCCTTGGATAATACACCTTTTTGCGCAAAAAGTCAACTTCTGTCATACTATGTTCGATGTCCACGACCTACTACCCGACTATCGGGCTCGAAATCCATGCCGAACTTAAGACAGTCTCTAAGATGTTCTGTTCCTGCAAGAACGATCCAGATGAGACGCATCCTAATACCAATATCTGTCCTGTCTGCATGGCGCATCCAGGGACGCTCCCTGTCGCCAACAAAGATGCAATCAAAAAAGTGATTCAGGTAGGACTTGCGCTCGACTCCACCATAGCCGATTTTACAGAGTTTGATCGCAAAAATTACTTCTACCCCGATATTCCAAAGGGATATCAAATCTCTCAATACAAGTATCCGATTGTCTCCGGAGGTACGCTAGGTGGTTTTGCTATTACCCGCATTCACCTCGAAGAAGATACCGGACTTTCCAAGCATGATCGAGGCAATTTTTCGTTGGTAGATTTTAACCGTGCAGGCGTGCCGCTCATGGAACTCGTCACCGAACCAGTGATCCATAGTGCAAAAGAGGCAGGTGATTTTGCCCGTGAATTACAGCTCCTTTTACGTACGCTCGGAGTGTCAGAGGCAAATCTCGAAAAAGGGGAGATGCGTGTCGAACCCAACATCTCTCTTTCAAATACACCAGAGAGTTTGGGTACCAAAGTGGAAGTCAAAAATCTCAATTCCTTTCGTAGTGTTGAAAAGGCAATCGAATACGAGCTCGCTCGCATGCGTGCACTCTACGAGGCAGGCCGGCAAGAAGAGATCGTACAAGAGACGCGTGGATGGGATGAGAATAAGCAGGCGACTTTCTCACAGCGAAGTAAGGAAAATGCGAATGACTATCGCTATTTCCCCGACCCCGATTTACCCAAAATGAAACTCCATAGCGTGTTTGACCTATCGGAGCTACGCGTCTCACTTCCTGAGCTTCCATGGAAGAAACGCGAACGCTATACCATGCTCCACCATTTGCCAGCAGAAGACGCAGCACTCCTCGCAGCAACACCAACTCTTTCCGCTTTTTTTGAGCGAGTAGTAAAAGAAATTAATCCTACACACACACGGAATGCGGCAAATTACATTATCTAT
>JADLEY010000012.1 GCA_020845875.1 Candidatus Nomurabacteria bacterium | reverse complement strand
TGCTAAAAAGGTCTGTGCAAAAGAAATCTTTGGCTCGAACCTCCTCCTCCAAAACAAATTAGTGCGCGCCAGCGCGCCGAACATTCTGAATTCTGCGGGGGAAAACCAGTGGGCGTTGCTTCGCAACGCCCACCATTTGGCTTCCAAAAAGCCGTTTAGTTCGTTTAAGGTGCGGGATAAGGGAGTCGAACCCTTCACCTCAGTTTGGAAAACTGATGTTTTACCGATAAACTAATCCCGCATTATTGTTAATTGTAGCAAATTTCTCACTGTCGGGCCGTCGGGAATCGAACCCGAATCTTACCCACCCCATGGGCAAATACTACCACTGTACTACGGCCCGCTACCCTATTTTGTTCTGTTTCGGGCTGCCGAGAATCGAACTCGGCTCTCGTCCTCTTCGAGCTCACGAATGTATCTCATACATTCGGTTATGAACTGAGTCGGGCTGCCGAGAATCGAACTCGGCTCTCGTGTTCCCAAAACACGCATACTACCGATGTACTACAGCCCGACACAGCTCATAACCCCACACGCATACTACCGATGTAATACAGTCCGCTTCTGGAGCATTTGCCATAGTAGCAGAAAAGTGCCGTGAAATAAAGTTCGCATCAGTGTGGTGCTTTTCCTGCTACAATAACACCTAAACCGTATTTGTTCACTAAAAAAGAATAGTTATGAAAAATGTTCATCCTACTTTTGCCAAGCGACAGGCGTTTGGCAAGGCAATCTCAAAGGAGATTAGCGATTATTTCTCTGAGCCAGGGAGGCGTCGTACGGGCGACTGGCGACTTTGGCATAAGACCATCGTCCTAATGACACTGCTCGTAGCGACGTATATCACACTCGTGTGGTATCACACAGAGCTGTCGATTGTGGTAGCAATAGGGCTATGCCTCCTGATGAGCTTCATCAAAGCATCTATTGGGTTCAATGTAATGCACGATGCCAACCACAAGGCGTATGCGGCGAACAAGCGGGTCAATTATATTGCCGGCCTTTCGCTCAATCTGCTCGGTGCTAATGCATTCCTTTGGAAAATCAAGCACAACGAATGCCATCATCCGTACACCAACCTTGTCGGGCATGACGAAGATGTGAGTGCGCCGCTGATGCGCTTCCACAAGGAGCAGCCGCGTCGATGGTATCATCGGCTACAGTTTCTCTACTGGCCGTTTATGTACGGCTTGCTGTATTTCGGATGGATTTATGTTACCGATTTCAGGAAGTACTTTCGCCGGAGAGTAGAGCAGCACGGCTTTGTCATTCCACCTGCCGAACACGCACTCTTTTGGGTGAGCAAGGCAGTGTATGTAATGGTGTTTGTTGTGCTGCCGCTCCAGTATGTACCGCTCTGGACATTTCTCATCGCCTATGCGGGGATCCTTTTTGCCTGTGGACTTTTCATTGCACTTGTCTTTCAGCTCGCACATGTTGTTGAAGAGGTTGCCCAGCCGACGGTAGCGCCGCAGATGGAAGAGGAGCATATCTATCATCAGGTGATCACGACGGCAAACTTCGGCACGAGAAGTAGGATACTGCGCTGGTGCTGCGGTGGGCTGACGCATCAGATTGAGCACCACATCGTGCCGCATGTCAGCCACATCCACTACCCGGCACTGAGTAGGCGAGTAAGGAGCGTGTGTGCGGCATTTGGAGTGCCATACCACACGACCACCCTCTGGTCGCACCTGCGTCATTTGTATGCCATGGGACGATAGTTTTGTGATGGTACTTTCAATCCCGCTTTGGCGGGTTTTTTTGCATAGAAAAAGCCATCCTCGGAAGAGGACGGCAGTTACACCATTTTGCAATAAGTGAGTTATTTTAAAGCACCCAGAAGTGCCTTTCGGGAGGCAACATTGGTGATTATTGGAAGAATTCCTTTAGATGCCTCCGAAAAGTGAAGGAACTCTGGACTACTTCCATTCATCTTTTTTACTATAGCGTTCACAATTGTCGGAATGTCGACAGGGGGAACGGAATCATGGAGAACCACCTTCGCTACCTTTTTTGTTGCTGCCTTTTCGGCAATGAGTTGCGGCACAGTACCTTTGTGCATAAAGGTCAGGCATTTTACCTTGGTTTCAGGTATAAGGATGAGTTCTCGCATCCTTCTTTCGAGCGTGAGCTGATCTTTTGGCAGCCCAATGCTACTAATAAAAAGTATTCGCATAGAAAAAACAATTTCCGCCCATCATACCTGATGGGCGGAAAAAGTCAAGAGACTGGATATAATCTGTCCTATTTTACCGAATCTTTGAGTGCTTTTGCAGCGCGGAATTTTGGGACGCGGGTAGCAGCCACTTTGACCTGTTCTCCTGTCTTTGGATTGCGGGCCATGCGTGCTGCACGTGTTTTTACGGAAAAGATACCAAGTCCAGCAATAGACACTTCATCACCCTTTTTAAGGGTCTTGGTTATTTCCTCGATGATGCTTTCGACGACTTCTTCTGCCTGCACCTTGGTGCCGCCGATTTTGCTGTGGATAAGATCAACAAGTGCTGCTTTGTTCATAAGGGTGTAAAGAAGAAATACCTTTAGGGCTCTATCTGATAAATACCTCGTCAGCATGCCCAGAGCGCGAGTGCGGTAGGCGCAATCCCATTATATACCAAGAGTTTTTGGGTGCAAATAAGGGAGAGAGACTTTATTTTGTAAGGCTTGCGTAATCTACTGTAGTTTGCTGTGGGACCTCGCGTTCGACGATAAATGCATAACGATCGTACTGTGAGTCCATATCTAATATTTCACTTTTCCCATCTCCTTGATTGCCGCCGCCGATTTCTCGTGATTCAAGGATGATGTTGCCTCCACGATCAACATTGGTCACTGCGTAGCTCGGATTGCCTAGTTTGTTAACGATTTCTTCCAAGGACATCACCGCGCCGGCATTGGTAAAGAGCTTCTTGTTTTGGTTGATCGCTTTGTCCATTGTCTCTACTGATGAAGGAGAGAAACCTGCTTTTTTGATAACATCAAGAATATCTTTAAAGTTTTTATATTTTTCAAGACCGATAAGGAAGACTTCTTTGGTTGTATCACTTTGCTTTACTGGTTCGATACCGATAATACCGAGGGATTCAAGTTTTTTCATGTCGATCGCACTCTTTGGCACCGTGTCTTTTGGAGTCTCCATCGTTCGTACCTTGTCGGTATCCTGAGAGAGTGTGTCGTTTTTGCCAGGCATCTTATCAGCAGCCTGTGCGCCGGCGACTGCTCCTGCGAATCCAAGAGTGACGAGTGCTTTTTTCCATTTTGATGCAAACCAATTTTCCTTTTTAGGCGGTATGTTTGGGGTGATAAAACCCGTTTCAAGTGGTTCTGCACCGGTATCCTTTTTTGCCATAGCTCGCTCGATTTCGTCTTTGATTTTTGAAACCTTCGCCTCGACTACTTCTGTCGCTTCTATCGGCTGCTGCGGAGCAGTTTCCATTGCTTCTTGTACTTGTTCAAAGTCGGCGTGAATCATTTCGTCTTCGCTCTCATTGATTGGTTGTGGGGGATATTCTTTTGACATACCACCTAAGCATACCACATACTCCTCTTAGCGATAGCGCGTCATGATTTCTGCCTCCACCTCTTCGCGAGGGCGTCCATAGGTGAGATAGGATAGTTCTTTTATCTTTTCGGCGAGCTCAGGGTTCCCTTTTGGAGGGAAGGGGGTCTTGGAGTTAAATGGCTTTGCAGGCTGACCACCTACGAGCATTTTGATATAACAGGTAAGGTTTTGTTGTTTGATGATATCTGCAGCAGAGACGATAGGGGCAAACTGCTTCTCGAAAATTTCTGCATCTTCGATATCGACGCGATGGACAATCATCGATCCGACGTTACCAAATATCGCGTTTTTGATGTTTTCGTCGAGCTGCTTGATGTACTGGTGAGCAACGTTGAGCGACAGACGATACTTGCGAGCTTCAGAGAGGATAGTATTAATCGAATCAGTAGTCACGTTTTGGAACTCGTCGATGTAGAGATAGAAGTCGTTGATCTCACTTTTGCCGACAATGTCCACACGCGACAATGCCGCCATCGTGATTTTGCCGACCAAGAGAAGGCCAATGAGGTGCGAGTTGATATCGCCGAGGCGACCCTTGGAGAGATTGACGAGCAAAATCTTTTTCTTATCCATAATATCGCGGAAATTAAGCACACTCTTTTGTTGTGCGATGACAGGGCGCATGATGTCATTGGAGACAAACGGGTCAAATTTGTTGGTGATGTAGGGTACGAAATTGGCAAGCGAGCTTTCGCCGGTCGTCTTTTCGGCATTTTCCCAGAATTGCTTAATAATAGGATTTTTGCAGCGTGAGAGTTTGAGATCGCGGAAGGTCTTATCGCTCATGACACGGCTGATTTCGAGGAGGGTGTTGCCGCTGGAGGGGTCTTCCATGACAAGTAGTGCGCAGTTGCGGAAATACTGCTCAAACATCGGGCCGCCGGCGACTTTCATGTCAAAGAGTTTGTTAAAGATGGAGAGGAGTTCGTTGACGACAAAAATCTTTTGTTCAGGGAAGCGTTCGTCGTACTCGAGCAAATTGAGTCCCATCGGACGCGCGGTGTATGCGGGATCGAAATAGATAACATCATCAATACGTTCGGGCGGAATATTGGCAAGGATTTTCTCGATATCGTTGCCGTGCGGGTCAATGAAGCATACGCCATCACCATTTTTGATATCTTGAATAATCATATTGACCAGCATCACTGTCTTACCAGTACCTGTCTGTCCGATGACATAGGTGTGGCGGACGCGATCTTCTTTCGCATAGCGTACATCAGTATCCTGTCCGCGATAGGTGTTGGTACCGAGGGAGATACTTGATTGTTGTGTGTTAAATGTCGGTGCAGGAGCACTTGCGGCACTCGACTCTTTCAGCTCTGGTGCGGCAGTGAGACCAACAGGGAAATGGAAGAGGGTAGCAAGCTCAGTAGTTGTAAGAGGGAGCTGCTGGGATTTGTAGGCGACGCGAAACGAAAAGTCGCGAGCAAAGGCAGCGAGATCGGATGCCCGAGTGTCGTGCCACTCTATGCGATTTGAGCCGACGAGCGCAAATTGATTGAACGATGCCTTCACTGCAGAGAGAATACTCTGTGCTCTCCCGAGAGTACTGCCACTGGCGATGATGCGGATGCCGACAGAGAGTGAGGGTGAAGTGTTTTTTTTCTTCGCGAGCTCGATGGCGCGAGTATCAATCTTTTTTTCTTTTTCTTCATTCTTAGAAGTGTCATTGCTTTGGAAAAAGGAAAGCAGTCCTTTGCCGACGCCTTTTGCTAGAGAAATAGTCGCGTTTTCATAGAGGTCTTTGATGGCGGCGTCACCTTTTTCGGCGACATCGATTATGGATTGAAACGTTCTGTTGCTTTGGTCGATGTCGCTGCTGATGGTGAATTGGAGCGCAGCGCCTTCGCCTTCTTGTTCGAGTTTGGAGAGCGAACCGATGATTGCTGAGAGCGGGTCGTGTTCAAATGTTTCATCGGTTGCGAGCGGAAATATCGCTGGCTCGGCGAGTGCAGCCGTTGCTCCGGCAACTGCGGAAGCTCCAGGGGCAAAGATGTTGTAGTCGTCTATGACTTCTTCGATGAGTGCAGTGGGATAGTATGCACGAACGAGCTTTTCGAAAGTGTCGATGTGCGGACGAGGAATGGAGGCATAGAGCCCGATGTCTCGCCCTTGGTGTTGGACGGCAAGTTCAAGGGTGTAGTAGGTGCCGGCGTGCCAATCTGATGCGGTAGACATGCCGGCATAAAACTGTTTCATCGCTTGTATGAAGCGTTTGAAGGATGAGACATCGCTTGCTGCGTCGGCGCTCGGTGGTAGCGCGACGAGGAAGAGTGTGTGATTGAGTTGGCGAGAGAGGTCGCTGCCTTCCTTGAGTCCTGGAATGGCGCCGATGGTGTGGAGGTATTGGACGAGGAAACGGTGGAAGTCGTCTTCGAGGTGGGCGTCGCCAGAGCGGGCGGCGACATCGAGTGCATTTTTGATACCCTTTTCAAGCATGAGTCCAAAGAGACTCTCTATCTTTTCGTCGTGTGCTTCGGGTTTGAGTTTGAGCACGATGCGCTCTGCTTCGTGTTCGGGAAGTACGCGACTCTCGTGGAGGAAATCATTTGCCTGCGCTTTGGCATATTCTGCTACCGCCTGCTGCGCTGCGACTTCGCGCGTCATTCCAGGGTGTTCTTGCAGGATGTATCCGCGCTCTGCTGTATGCGACAGATGCGACACCTCTTGTGCGGTGGTAGAAAATTTTTCACCCTGTTGTTGGCCAAACATGGGTACAGTATATCGCACTATATTTAGCGAGCGTAGTCGATAATGCGAGTTTCGCGGATGACAGTGACGCGGATCTGGCCTGGGTAGCGGAGTTCTGTTTCAATGTTGAGTGCGATGGAACGGGCCAGCGAGCGTGCTTCGAGGTCGGAGATGTGTTCAGGATGAACGAAGATGCGGATTTCTCTGCCGGCCTGGAGCGCGTATGCTTTTTCGACGCCATCAAAACGTGTGGCGAGCCCCTCGAGTTCGGAGAGGCGCTTGAGATAGAGCTCGGCAGTGTCGCGGCGAGCGCCGACACGTCCGCCAGAAATCATATCGGCAGTCTGGACGATCACGGCTTCAAGGCTCTCGTGCGGGACATCGTCGTGATGGCTCTTCATCGCAGTCACAATCTTTTCGTCAGTACCAAAACGGCGAAGGACCTTGACGCCGATATCGACATGCGTGCCTTCAAATTCGTGATCGAGCGCCTTGCCGATATCGTGGACGAGAGCGCCGGCCTTAGCGATATAGCTATCGGCGCCGACTTCTGCGGCAAGCATCTCTGCGAGGTGTGCCATCTCGATAGAGTGCTGGAGTACATTTTGTCCGTAGCTGGTGCGGAAGTGGAGTCTTCCTAAAATCGCGACGACTTTGGGATCAAGCGAGAAGACGCCGCACTCGTAGGCTGCAGCAGCACCCTTTTCTTGTATGAGTTCGTGGACAGATGCTTTTGCTTTTTCTACTTCTTCTTCGATGCGCGCCGGCTGGATACGACCGTCTTTGATCAATGTTTCTAGTGCGCGCACTGCGATAGAGCGGCGCACAGGATCAAAGCAGGACACTACGATAGCATCAGGCGCTTCATCGACGAGGAGTTCGACGCCGGCAGCGCGTTCAAACGCGCGGATATTGCGTCCTTCCTTTCCGATGATTTTGCCTTTGAGTTCTTGATTTTCGATATGCACAGTAGAACTCGCAAGCTCGGTGACGGTCGGCGAGGCGAGACGCTGAATGGCGGTAGTGAGGATGGCGCGTGCGCGCTCTTCCAGTGTGTCGTGCATGAGGGACTCGAGTTTGTAGCTGCGCGCCTGCAAGTCTTCTCGAAATTGTTGTTCTGCTTCGCGCACGAGTGCATCGCGTGCATCGGCGAGCGAGTACCCGGCGCTCTCTTCGAGAAGCGCGACACGCTGACCGAGCAATATCTCGGTCTGTCGTTGTGATTCTGCGAGCTGCTCACTTCGCTGGTCGAGGCTGCTGGCGCGGTCGTCGAGCTCGCGACCGCGCGCATCAATCCGCTGCAGCTCTTCTAGTGCGTACTCTTTTTTCTGGGTGGCGTCGTCGATGATTTTTTGCGCTTCGCGCTTGGCTGCCATGATGCGCTCGCTGATGCGCAGTTCTAGCGAGTTCTTCTTTATCAGAAAGAGTGCAGCGCGAATGCTGTATCCCAGCAGCGTGCCCCCGGCAAGCATCGCAAAGGCGATAAAGGTATCACTCATAGAGAAATTGAAGAGAAGCGGCTAGCTCACCGCGACAGGTTTGGTAATAATCGCATCCACGATGCCGTATTTCTTCGCTTCGCTGGCATCCATAAAGAAGTCGCGCTCCACATCGAGCTCAATCTTGTCGAGTTTCTGCCCGGTATTTTTTGCAAGGAGTTCATTGAGACGACGACGCAACTTTAGGATTTGCTTTGCAGTGATTTCGATGTCGGTCGCCTGTCCCTCGACGCCTCCAGATGGCTGATGAATCATGACTTCCGAATTGGGGAGCGAGAAGCGCTTGCCCTTGGCACCTGCAGCGAGGAGATTGGCACCCATAGATGCTGCCATACCGATGCAAATAGTAGAGACATCTGGTTTGATGAATGACATGGTGTCCATGATAGCGAGCCCTGCGGTCACTGAGCCTCCTGGGGAGTTGATATAAAGCTGGATATCTTTTTTCGGGTCTTCGTTGGCGAGGAAGAGGAGCTGCGCGATGACGATGTTGGCAACATGATCGTCGATCGGGCCGCCGAGGAAAATGATGCGATCCTTGAGGAGACGCGAGTAAATGTCATAGGCGCGTTCGCCCATGTTTGTCTTTTCGATAACGGTAGGAATGAGCATAGAAAATAAGGAAAATAAATGGTAAGACAAGTGCAGAATACAGGCAGGCGAGAATGACGGTAGTGCAGCAACGCGGAAGTATGTTTACTATACGCTCCGAATAGAAAAAAGGGAAGGAAATTGACTAATATTCACTTGTGTGGTACCCTGTAAAAAACTTCATTATAATGAAAATGTTTCATATCAAAGGTCTACCTATTGGTTGGACATTGTGCCCTCCATTTGTTTCTTCGTGGCTTTCGAAAGTTATTACTAAAGGGGTGCATAAAGGAAGATTGGTTATTTTCCAGAGAGAGGCGATTCTTCGTCAGCTTCGTAATGATCTTCATGTCCCTCAGGTTGCTGATTTTCTTCAGAAGTATCTTCCTGAGGGAGAGGTAGCATTTTTCAGGTCGCAATGTTCGGAAGTAGTGAACAATTTGTAGTAGGTAGTAGAAAAGATTCTCTGTTCCCCTGTTTTCCACAAAAACAGGGGATTTTTCATTGTCAGGCTCCTTTTGCGGTTGGTATACTCCTAGATAAGGTTTCGTACTCCCATTATTACTAGTAGCAGACCTCGAAACCGTCCCATCCACTGTTATGTACAAATTTTTCTCACGATTTTTTCCAGCGCTTCTTTTTATTACAATCCTCTCTTTTGGAGGTATCAAGGTACTTGCTGCCAATCAGCAAATTACTGTTGGTGCAGGAACGGGATGGTCGTCTAGTACTCCCTACGGTGATCCTCGGTGGAATGCCTATGTGCACTTGCCGAGCACCTATGCGGCAAATCCAAACAAAGACTATCCCACAATTATTTTCTTTCCTGGACTGGGAGAGGTTGGGACAGTGAGTAATTACATTATGAATACCGGCAATGCTTCAGCGGTTATTAGCAACGGACCCGGGAAGTATATCTCTGGTGGATGGAATGGAAATGTGACCGTCGATGGTGTTACTACTGAATTTATTGTTATTTCTCTTCAAACCCCGGCGTATCCTGGAATGGAAATAATGAAACAAAAGATAGAACAACTCGATGCTCTGTATCGTATTGATCACAACAAACTATTCTTCACAGGGCTATCACATGGAGGGTGGGTATCCGGTATGGCTGCCACTTATCTTGCTCAAGAACAAAGCGACCTCACCCCTGCCGGTGTTGTAGAAGTTGATGGGGTGGTTCCTACCGATAACCCCAATAATGCCATTGTTCTCTCCTATCCAGATCGTTTTGCCCCGTACGCAACACGAGGAGGAAAATTACTTGCTTTTGATCAAACTGCTTCCGGTGTAGGTGATTGGAGTGCGGCAGCTGGTATCCCAGGGAGTCTTGTTGGTGTTATGAATGCTACTATTCCTGGAAGTTCCTTCAACTTCCTTCATAATCCTGGCAACCATTGCTGCTGGAATCTTTATTACGGTACCGGGACCGCAACAAACACTCAACCAAAAAAATATGAAGTATCCGGATGTGAGCAGACTATCTACGAATGGATGGCTCGTCAGGCACGAAATCTCCCGCCTTCGTTTGGGTGTGGTTCCTCTACTCCTAACAATCCGCCTACAGTTAATACAGGAAACGATCTTACTATCCAACTACCCACCAACTCTGTTTCATTGAATGGAAGCGCATCGGATAGTGACGGCACAGTTGTTTCTCATCAGTGGACAGTGCAGTCAAAACCATCAGCAGATGCAATTGTTTCTTTCTCTGATCAATACGCATGGTCACCCGTAGTACAATTTATTAACAATGTTGCTGGGAACTATGTATTCAAACTTACTGCAACTGATAACGATGGTGCGAGTGCTTCAGATACAGTAACTGTGATAATACAACCTGCCGCGACTCACATAGATCCAATTGCCATTCCTGGATTACTTGCCTACTATAGTCTGGATTCTGATTCTATCGAATGGCTTGTTCCAAGCGAGGAAATCCGTAATATTCTTACGCCAAAAATGCGCGGCAATGCCGTTGCTCTCACGAGTGCGAATAGTACTGCAGGACAACTCGGCACCGCTCTTACTTTCCCGGCAAATGGATATATCGCGCTGAAACAGTTCCCTGTTTTTTCTCCGCAAACAGAATATACAGTTTCTATGTGGACGAAACTTCCATCAAAGTCGAATGGGCAAGTTCTTCTTTCACAAGGGCGCAATGGTGAGACAATGAGTCTCAAAACCAGTAACGGAAAGCTTGTTTCTACTGTTGGCGGCTCTTCAATCACCTCTAGCGCTGCACTACCTACCGCTTGGACGCATATTGCGTTGGTTAATTCAAATACTACTGGTTCATGGAAGCAAACACTGTATATAAATGGTCAACAGCAAACAATGGGGAATTCTGGCACTTTGACTGTTGCAAATCCCAACTTCCTTTTTCTAGGGGCGAGCGGGACGACTGTTGATTCTGGAATAAAGCCAGCGCTCAGTGGCGGGGCGCTTGATGATATCCGCTTGTATACTCGCGCACTTACACCGCAGGAGATCAGTAAGATCTCTCACCTCACTGATAATATTCCACCTACAGCATATGCGGAAGCCGACAGCACGCTTCCTCAGACGGGTCCTACTACTCAGGTGACTTTTTCTGGAAGTGCTACTGATCCTGACGGCACAATTACCCAATACAAGTGGTCCGGAGGGCTCATGGCAGATGGTAGCCCGCTTACCTATTCAGCGGCTACCCAAGTAGCAACGTTTAACCTTCCTGTCGGCCAGTATCTTTTCCTCTTCCATGTGTGGGATAACAGTGGGATAATGACCTTTGATCAGCGTGAGCTAACCATTACTTCTTCTGGAGCATCTGGTCGTCCAATAGAACTTGCGCCTACTGCTGCAGGTACTATCAGCGAAGATCTCTCTGCACGTAATCTTGCTCCGGGAACGACGATTGTTATTCCTGCTGGTTCGTACAGTAAAGGTGTGACACTTTCCGGTATTCACGGGACGGCAGACAATCCAATTATTATTCGAAATAGCTCTGATGGGGCAGTAGAAGCGTCGTCGATCGTTATTACCGATTCGTCCTACTTTTCTCTCTCTGGTACAGGAACGAGTGGTGTTAAGTATGGGTTCAAAGTATATGGATCGGGTGGTATATCGGTGACTGATGGGACATCCGACTACACTATCGATCATGTTGAGGTATCAAATGCACTCACCGGTATGACGCTCAAGATTGATCCCAAGAAGACTGATACCGATACAGCATATCCTAACTTCAGGATAAAGAATGTCCAGGTACATGACAACTGGATTCATGATGTGAGTGGTGTCGGTATCCTTGCCGGCAATCCTGCTGCAAGCAAGGTAGATGGTCTCGTTCCTGTTCGCATGAACAATCTGAAAATCGCGTACAATCTCGTTGAAAATACTGGCGAGACTGCGATTCAGGTCACCAATGCTCGAGATACCAATGAAATCCACGACAATCTTATCAAGAACTACGGCACCAAGGCGTCATCAGTCAGTCAGTCAGGTATCGTCTTAGGGCGCAATACAAATGGAAATGTCTACAACAACATCATTGATACGGGCACTGGCCCTGCGATCCAACTCTTTTCGTATGGTATTAGTGGTGTAGATGGTAATATCATTAAAAATGTGCTGACAAAATCTAACAGCAAACAAAAGACTATTATTTCTGCTGAAGAGGCCTCGGCGTACGAAAGCGGCATTCCTCGCACACAATTCCGAGCAGTAGAAAATAGTATCCAACAGGATTTCTTGGGAGCTGCAATTACTGCAAACACTCTTGTACTTCCTAGTACTATCACGAATAACCTTCTCTGTGGAGTGACGAAGCTTTCAATGAGTGTGCTCATCGGAGCATCTCGTGAAAGCAATACTGCTGATAATCAGCTCAACACAGAGAAATGCGCGGCAATTCCTCCAACGCCAAAAGAGGTTGCTTCATCAGCAAATCAGGCAATGGTTACCGCATCTCTTCTTAATGTTCGTCAAAGTGCTTCGACTGCTGCTCCTCTTGTTGGTAAACTGAAAAAAGGAACCATAGTAACTATTGCTCCAGAAATTGCTCCAGGATGGACACCGATCGAGACTGCATCGGGACTCAAAGGGGTGGTATCGAGTCAATATATCGATAACGCTGCTGCTTCTGCGAAGACTACTTCCCTTGCTACCGGTACAACAGTTCAGGTGACAGCAACGAATCTCAATGTTCGCGTTTCCCCATCAACAACGAGCCGCATTGTTGGAATCCTTCGCAAAGGGCAAACCGCTGAAATTTACGCTGCTTCCCCTGTCTCTGGTTGGCGTCAAATACGTATGACTAATGGTGTAACAGGATATGTGTCAGCACAGTATGTGGTATCGATTAAAAAGTAAAGAGTAGTATACGTTTATCTTTCTCACCAGCCGCTCTCTCTTCTTGAGGGGGCGGCTGGGAGCGTTTTCCACAAGAAGTATTGCGTCAATCTTGTCGGTGGATTACAATGACTGTAGATTACAACCCATCATTATTCATAAGAAGTGCAATCTCTGACGAGAAGATTCCTTCGTCAAAACTGTCTATCGTTCCATTCACCATCTTTTATGCAACGATTCCTTTCTCGTCCTTTTTTTCTCCTCATCTTTTTCACGCTTGTCGTCGGAGTGTGTTCTTCTGCGTTTGCATCCAATACACTCATTTCTGTCTCAGGAGTAAAGGGATTGCCGAACTGGAATGCTTATGTACATCTTCCGAGTGATTATTCCCAGCATCCCGATGTGTATTATCCAACTATTCTGTTTTTTCCTGGTACTGGAGAAGTAGGAACGGATCCTTCGAAAGCAATCCGATTTGGGCCAAATGCATATATTGCAGACGGGTGGAACGGAGAAGTAACTGTTGATGGGCAGACAACAAAATTTATAGTGATTTCTCTGCAACCGCCAAGTGCGTTTTATGGCAATATGTCTGATGTTAAAAGTAGGATTGCAGACCTTGTCAACAAATATCGCATTGATCCTAACCGAGTGCATTTCACCGGTCTCTCAAATGGAGGATGGATGTCAAACATGTTTGCTACGTATAAGCCTTCAGCTACCGATTATTCATTTATTGATTTTCCTGCATCAGTTGTCAACATAGCAGGGATAGTACCTGCTGATGTTTTTGGGGCAACACCACCATATCCGCAACGCTTCACTGCCTATGCGCAACACGGAGGAAAAGAACTAGGGTTTGAGCAAACACAAGATTTTCGAGATATTCAAACAATTATTCGTACAATGAATGCTGCCGTACAAGGAAGCGCATCGTATTTCTCGAGTACTTTTGATGGTGGAGGACATACAGCATGGTGGCGATTTTATGGAGGAAAAAATTACCCTCTTGCATCGTCGTATCAACCAGAAACGTTTTTTATTGATGGTATTCAGCAAACTATTTACCAATGGATGGCGCAACAGACGAGAGGGGCCGCTCCATCTATAAACATCCCTCCAATAGCAAACGCAGGGCAAGATATTGTCATCAATCTTCCAATCAGCAGTGCAATATTACTTTCTGGACAAAAGAGTATTGACACTGACGGGACAATTGCACGGTATGCTTGGGCACAGGTCTCTGGTCCAAATACTGCAAACATTATTTCTCCTTCTGCTGTTTCAACTGAGATAACAGGATTGGCACAAGCGGGCACTTATGTATTTGCACTTACTGTTTCTGATGAGGGTGGTGCGGCTGGTACAGATGTTGTTACTGTTACAGTGCAAGCGCTCACTCCAAGCAATATACCCACTCCTTTTGATAGTGGACCAGATAATGAGGTTGTGGCCGTACTTCCTGAGGTGCCAAGGGAATCTTCAGTGACTCTGTCGATGACTTCGGAAGGAAAGCTTGAGGAAGACCTTTCTACTCTTACTATTCCTCCGGGAGGCGCTGTTTGTATTCGTGCAGGTGATTATTACAGAGGCATCACCCTTTCAGGTATTCATGGAACAGCAGAGAAGCCTATAACAATAATCAACTGTGAGGGAGTCGTAAAGGCTTCAGCTCTTTTTGTTACCAATTCGAATAATTTCGTTATTTCAGGTTCTGGAGGGTCTGATCAATATGGATTCATTTTATACGGAGGAACAGCAATTGACTCGGGTATTGAAATTGCAGATACGACGACAGACTACACCATTGAACGTGTGGATATAGCTCATGCAAAGTCAGGAATCGCGCTTATTCCGAGAATAAGTCAGAATCCAACAGAAAATTATCCTCTCCGTACAATCACCAATGTCACTATAAAAAATGTCCGCATTAGCGATGTGGCAAACGGTATTCTTATTGGTGCGACCGATAGACCATCTTACGCTCCATATCCTGCGCGCATGAATAATGTCAAAATTTTCAGCAATTTTATTACTAGAGCTCAATCAACAGGTATCTCACTCTCGTATGCACGAGATGGTGCTGAGGTGT
The DNA here is from genome assembly GCA_020845875.1 of Candidatus Nomurabacteria bacterium. GTDB lineage: Bacteria > Patescibacteriota > Minisyncoccia > Phycocordibacterales > UBA9973 > UBA4124. The sequence continues at coordinate 9,095 of JADLEY010000012.1, read as the reverse complement.
ACAACAACGTTGTTATTACTGCTGGTACCGGTATTATTTTAGGAGAGAACACAAACGGAAATGTGTACAACAATATCATCGACACTGCAAAACAAGGAGTCATTATTCGTGGATATGGCGTGCTTAATGTGACAGGAAATACTTTCAAGAATATTTCTGGTAATTCAGTCACTGCAGTTCTGGCGACAGTATCTCCTGAAATTCTTCCAACACTTCAGGCACGCGTCTTCGACAATACGTTCCAGAAGGTCGGTTCCCCAGCTGTGAATACTCAAAATACAATACTCGCAAGTACAGTAACAACAAACCTTTTCTGCAATGTCCCACATCTCAACGATTCACTCATTATTGTTTCTCAGAGCAGTAGTATTGCCGACAACCAATTTGACACAGATGGATGTGCACGCATCGTGCCAACTCCAGAAAATCTCCCATTTACTGATAGGGCAATCGTTGCTGTACCGCTGCTTAATCTCCGTGCAGCTGCTTCGACTACTGCAGCGGTAATAGCAAAACTTCCACAAGAGACAATAGTGATCGTTAATGCACAACAGAATTCTGAGTGGGCAGCAGTCAGTGCGGATGGAAAGAATGGCTATGTTAACATGGCATATCTTCGTAAAATTGGCACGACAACTGACCAGACGCTTTCTTTCGATGTTGTAGGTAAGCATTTTTCAGTCACGGTAGACAACCTCAACGTGCGCAGCACGCCATCTCTCGACGGAAGAATTGTGGCGTCAGTGTCCAGAGGTGAAATTGTTGAAATCTATGCACATTCTCCAGTAAGTGAGTGGCTACAAATTCGCACCACGCAAGGAGTGGTAGGGTATGTTTCTCAGCAATATCTCAGTGAAACACAGTAGTAATAATTTCTTCTTTAAAAAATAAAAAGCCCAGCAATTATTGCTGGGCTTTGCAGTACAAAATACATTATTCATTAGGACCGATATAGGTAATGGGCCGTATGGCATAAGAAGAATTTTTTTCTCCTGTCCCAATAGAGCTGTTGTCATCCCATATATCCATCTGGTAAGCCTGTGCTGTTCCAGATGCCTGGGTAGATGTCCAGTACTTCCCGATATATCCACCAGTTGATAGATGGACACCAAAGAATGAATTGGAGATAAGATAGCAATGCTTGATTGCTTTTATCTGCACCCATTCTTCTGTTGAAGGGAGACTCCATACTTTGCCTGCCTCTGTGTATTGCCTGCATACACGTGCTGCAGATGGTCCAGGATCCTGTACAAGAATCATATCAGTATTTCTTTTTCCAGCGAGGAGGTCGGAAGCAGTCTCGTAGATGTGGATGGATGGATTTCCAAACTCGGCGCCTGCCATGAAATTGAGATCAGTGTAAGAAATTACTGCAGCACTGTCATAATTGGCATAGGTGTGAACAACAATACCGTATCCGACATCCATACCGACATAGCGACCAGCACCGTATAGTAATGGCCATTGACCATATCCAATTCCAAGAGCATTTCGTGCTCCTGCTTGACATGAATAACCAAGTCCGGGGTAGCAATCAGTTTTTGTGTATGAGAAGGTTGTACCTGTTCCTTGTACTGAGATGCTATCCCTTTGCTCATCACCAGTCATTGGATCAGTCCATTTGATAATAAGAAACCGTTCAATAATTGGTCCTCCACCATCATCGGTAATTGTTCCCGAGAAGATATGAGTTGTTCTTATATCGGTAGCATTGATACTTGTCACTACTGTAGGTACTGCAGAAGGGAATAAGGTCGTCACTGGCAACGATGTGCTTTTTGCAGAGCGATTGCCTGCAGCATCGTAAGCGAGTACCTGATAGGTATACGTTGTTTGCGGTACGAGGCCGCTATCGGTGTACGCAAGGCCAGTGAGGGCAGCGATGCTATCGTTGCCGCGATACAGGATGTACCCTGCAACACCGACGCTGTCGTACGATGCTGTCCACGAAAGTGCGACAGTTGTTGTGGCTGGTGTTCCTGTCAGAGTGGCAGGCACGGTTGGTGCAGTGTGGTCAGTAGTATCGACGGGGTGGGGTGGAATCACCGGCACATCGTCTTTTTTACAACCAAACAGTGTAGCTACGGCTCCAACAAGGAGCACAAGAGATATCTTTTTCATGATGCAGCCCCTCCGAGAGCTGGGTTTTTTGAAGTTACAAAATAGTATTTAGCATAATAGTACACGATATTATAATCTTTGTCAAGTTTTTCGAGAGGTTTTCCACACCCTTCTATTGCTTCCTTTGTTTCATTTCTCGTATACTGTATGGCGAACAGCCTCCTACACCCTTATTATTAACGAGCGATATCTCTGACGAGAAGATAAGGCTCACTGTCGCATCGGACAATCCCTATACCGCTTTTATGAACAATATATTTTCACGGCTTCTCGTCGCCGCCTTTTTTCTTGCACTACTGGGAAGTTCAAAGGCATTTGCGGTAAATACTCAAATTACTGTTGGCGCTGGTACATGGGATAACCAAAAATGGAATGCCTACGTACACCTCCCTAGTAGTTATGCGGCAAATCCTAATAAGTACTATCCGACTATTCTCTTTTTTCCAGGGTTGGGCGAAGTAGGAACGATAAATAATAACGTCATGAGCACGTCGAACGCGAGCGCGGTAATTTCCAATGGTCCAGGGGCCTATATCGCAAGCGGATGGAATGGAAATGTTACCACTTCTGATGGGGCAGTTCACGAGTTTATCGTTATTTCTCTCCAAACTCCAGCATATCCAGCTCCATGGACGGTAAAACAAAAAATTGATCAGATAAAGTCGATGTATCGCATTGATCCAGATCGATTTCATTTCACCGGTCTTTCTCACGGTGGATGGGTATCAAACATGACAGCAACGTATAAGCCGTCGTACTATGATACGGATTATCTTGATTTGGCGGCGAGTATCGTAAATGTTGAAGGTGTTTCTCCTGGAGGGACGGGTAACCTTGCCGAAGGAGTCACTGCTTCTTATCCACAAAATTTTATTGAGTATGCGCAACGTGGAGGGAAAGAGCTTGGATTTGAACAAACAAACGATGGTCGTGATATTCCAACTATCATCAACGCCATGAATACAACTACTCCGAACTCTTCTTTTTTTGCGCTTACCCATTTTGGAGGAGGAACCCACTGTTGCTGGTCAAATTTTTATGGCGGTGGCGGTACAACACCATCTACTACTTTTCCGAATAGTACAGGTGTTACACAACCTATCCAGGGCGTTCCGCAAACTATTTATCAATGGATGGCACGACAAATTCGTCATGCTGCACCGATTGCAGGAGGAGCAACTGTTTCTAACTATCCACCGCGTGTTGATGCAGGCACGGACATAGTGGTCACGTGGCCAAACACCTATCCTGTGCTTTCAGGAAGTGCGGTCGATCCCGAAGGGGGGGGAATAGCGAATTACACATGGTCTCAGATTCTTGGACCGAACGGTTCATCATTTGTTACCAACAATAGCAGTACTGCAAATCATACTGGAGTGTTTACCAGTGGCCCAGGGATTTATGTATACCGCCTTACTGCTACTGATAGCGGTGGTGCATCAAACTACGATGATGTTGTTGTGCAGCAGCGTGGACCGATCAACAATGCTCCTGTAGTGAATGCGGGGGCAGACCAATATATTGCGACAGGAGGAGCAGTAGTACCTATTGTGAGTATTTCTGACTCTGATCCGGCGGGACACCCTCTCTACTATCGCTGGGATCTTATGTCTACGCCTGGACCATGGGCATCGATGAATCCTAACCCACACATTGCCGCCCCAACATTCACAGGGTTTACCAAGACAGGCGATTATCGTTTTCGTCTCACAGTGACTGATGTTTTTGGACTGAGTGCGACTGATGAAATGATTGTGCATGTCGGTTCAACAGTGAATCTCTCTCCGGTAGCCAATGCTGGGTCCGATCAAACTATCTCTCTTCCTACTACCACCACAACACTGACTAGCCAAAGTACTGACTCTGACGGTGACATCACTACTTATGGGTGGACACAGGTATCTGGTCCGAACACTGCGACTATTACCTCTCCTTCAGCGACGTCGACCTCGGTCACTGGCCTTGTGCAGGGCAGCTATACTTTTCGTCTCACAGTGACCGATGACGATGGAGGTACAGCACAAGACGTTGTTACTATCACCGTCACTTCTCCGCTTTCTACAGGAGGTATTATTTTGAACTACAAACTCGATACGCTTACGACTGACTGGAATGCTCCGACCGAGGAAATACGAACTATCACAGGAGGTGCGGGAGATGCGGTCGGACTCACGAGCAGCAATGTCATCTCAGGAAAACTCGCTCAAGCACTCACTTTTCCTTCAAACGGCTATATCACCATACCGAATGCATGGAATTTCTCAAAATATTTTGACGTCAATCCTGCTACAGGAACAACGCTCTCGCTATGGGCTCGTTTCTCGACTACTCCCTCAGGTAACACACTGGTCTCACAGGGTGTAAATGGAACCATCCTTCGCATTGTTGCAAATGCTAATAGTACTATCACTGCAACACTTAATGGTGCATCGGTGACTTCTCCCACACTTTCTCCTTCAGTACTAGTAAACAGCTGGGTGCACATTGCAGTGGTGTACAAAGGCAACCAACAGACGCTTTATATCACCGGAATGCCGCAAGCGGTAGTTACTATCACTACCGCAACGCAGCCTCTATTGCCGATCATTGTCGGCGGAACATCAAACGGCTCTACAGTGACGGCGTCACTAGGAACCCACTCACTTGATGATATCCGTCTCTATAACAGAGGACTTACCCAAAACGAAATCCAGAGTATTGTTTCTGGTACTGACAACGAGCCACCGAGTGTCAACGCCGGCCCGGATCGTCTCAATGCTGATACCTCAGTATCAGTAGCAGCAACTGTTTCTGATAAAGAAAACGCCATCCGCTGGATGACATGGAGAGGGTGGGATATTGCTGACACCAGTGGCAATCCTTCATACACAGTTTCTTTTGCCAACCCTCAAGCTCTTTCTACAGAAGCAATAGGGCTCACAGTGGGACACACGTATCGCCTTCAGTTTATCGTAGAAGATGATAAAGGACAGCAGGCGGGAGATTCTCTTCTTGTTACAGTGACACAATCTTCAGGACGTCCGGCAACCTTCGCTGTGTCCGAAGCAAGTAATACACTCTTCATTCCTGCTGGAGACTATCCTGATGGAATCCTTGTTGAAAACGCGATAGGTACTTCTGCACGACCGTTTACCATCATCAACAAAGGAGGGGTAGTCACCGCTTCGTCTTTGATTCTCAATGATGCGCAGTATGCGACACTTTCCGGTTCGGGATCTGCTGATCGGTTTGGTTTTCGTATCTATGGTGGCAACAATGTTGACACTGGCATTGCAGTGACAGGTAAGTCATTTGGCGACACCATCGAACAAGTTTCTATTGAAGGAGTGGATACAGGGATTTCGATTGTGCCTCAAGTAAGTGCTGATGCAAGTGAAAATTATCCTGAATTTTCAGTGAACAATCTCGTCATAAAAGACAATCAGATTTCTGGTACAGATGATGGTATTGTTGCCGGTGCGACAAACACACCAGCTCGTGCTCCGTATCCTGCGCGATTAGGTACAGTGAAAATCTTCAACAATCTTATTCAGCAGACTACACAAACAGCGATTCATCTTTCCAATGCGCGTGACAATAATGAAATCTATGACAACGTTATCATTGACAGCGGCACTGCTATCATCTCTGGTGTTAATACTAACGGTAATATCTACAACAATATTATTGATGGCGCAACAAAAGGGGTACGTGTCTTTGGGTACGGGGTAAACAATGTTGTCGGCAATACCTTTAAGAGAGTCAATCAATTAGTGGTGACAGGCGAGAAGGGGGTAAGTGTTCCTGAGGCGACGCCATCGCTCGAACTTCGAATCATCAACAACACCTTTCAGTCTCCTTCAAGCACGGCTATCGACACTTCCAGTCTTGCACTTGCAAGTACTATTACTGACAACCTCTTCTGTGATACAACACTTGCTTCAGATACTTTCGTCACTGCATCGATAGGCAGTAGTGTTTCTGGTAATGAGACGGGTTCAGATGCGTGCAATAGAATAAAGCCGACCCCAACACAGCTTTCAGTATCAAACACAGCAGTTGTGACCGCATCGCTTCTCAATGTTCGTCAGTCGGCATCGACCACGGCTCCAATACTTCAAAAAATAACTCGCAATACTGTCGTGACGGTTACTTCTCGTTCGTTTGATGGTTGGACGGCAGTACGCACTATAGAAGGCATACAAGGCTATGTCAGCACAACATATATTCAGGGAAGTACTGCCGCTGCTTCAGCACTTACCTCTCTCAATGTTGTTGGCAAGCAGCTCCGAGTATTACCATCGAACCTTAATCTCCGCGCTGGCCCTTCTGTCACTACTCACATTCTCGCCGTCCTTACCAATAAAGATGTTGTTGAAGTGTACGCACTTTCTCCGGTGAGTCAGTGGCTACTTATCCGCACTGAAAGCGGCAAGGTAGGTTATGTCTCACAATTATATGTTGAGGCGGTGAGGTAATACCCACTTCTTTATTTTGAGAAAAAACACCGTCTCTTTTGGAGACGGTGTTTGGACTAGGAGACGTTGTTTTCCAAAAAGTCGAGCACTTTTTCGTTGGTAATGACCATATCAGCATAGGCTTCAGTGCGCGCCTTATCGGCTCCAGGGTAAAGTGTCATAAGTGTCTGACTTCGCTCGCGCACTTCTTCATCCTTCGCTGCGATATTTTCCTTACGGGCGATCGCATTAATGACAAGTTGCATCCGTGCACGTTTTTCAGCCTCCGGCCTGTATTCTTCCATTATCTGTTCCTTGGTTTTATTAGTTTGCTTCAGATACTCTTCCATCGACAACCCTGAGTGGGCGATGTCTGCTTCTAGCTGCGCGTAGAGCTTATCTTGTTCTGATTCAACTATAACAGACGGCACCACAAACAATATGTGTTCTACCACAGCTTCAAGGATAGCGGCACGTCGTGCACTGCGTGCCTCAACCTCTTTTTCTTTTGATATATTTTCACGCACCTTCGTCTTGAGCTCTTCAACAGAGGTAAATTCTCCAAATGACTTTGCAAATGCGTCGTCGATTTCCGGGAGTGGTTCGGTATGACCATGAGTATGTCCTTCTTCGTGGACATGTCCGTAAGCGCGTAGATGACGGAGATTTTCTATCACTTTCTCTACATCAGCATTAGTCGTTTCTGCTGGTGCTATAGGAGCAACGGTAGCAGCAAGGGACTTATAATCGGGGAGGGTAAATGCCGGTACGACGGCTGTACGCAGCGTGAAGGCGAGCTCATTGCCGCGGGCAATTTTGGCAATAGAGAGTGATGGGCGGCCAATGGCATCTATTTTCTCTTCTTCAAGAAGGGTAGGATAGAGCTCTTGTATCGCGAGCTCGGCCATATCAGAGAGGATAAGTTCATCTCCGAGTTGCTTTCTCATGACCTCTTCGGGGATATGGCCTTTGCGAAACCCATGCAGCTCGAGATGTTCTCCTAGACGGGCAAGTGCACGTTTCTCAAAAGCGGCAAACGCCTCCCAAGAGAGGACGCAATCCATCTCAACCGTTGCATCATCGTGCTTTATCACTTTCACTGTGTAGTTTTTCATAGCCCGCGCATTCTATATCATAGGGTACTCTTTGGGCAAGTTTTCTACATATTTCTCTTGCTTAGTCTTCAAAAGAAGAGGTATACTTCCCAATACATATCTATGAACCTTCATCCTCGCGCTCCCCTTCTCTCTTGCTATCACCGCAGGAACCATTCTCTACGCCGACAACCCACCCTCTCCTTTTACTCCCAGTCAAAACATCCAAGATCCCACCTGTCTTCCCACTGACTCCAACTGCTATGTTTCCATCGCAGGCTCACAGTGGAACGATATTTCAGGAGGGATTAGTTTCGACGGCAACATTGCGTTCAATGGAGCACTCCTTCCCAAGGAGACGAATTGGAGGGACTAGTGAATATTCAAGATACTGGTACTACGAATACTCAGAGTGATGATACTACTGACGATATATAGACACCTTCCTCTGATGTCTCTCCGCAAGAAGAACCGCTTGTACCGCCGCAGGAGCCGGCTGATCAAGAGTCTACTCCTGACCTAGAGCTGCCACAAGTAGAGACACCAACAGAAATCCTTACCGATACTTTAGATGATACTTCTCCTAGTGACAATGCAACACAAAACGCCCCACAAGAGGGCGCTGAAGAGGTGGCAGGAGAGTAATTGTTTAATGATTTTCAAAAATAGCTGAGGTATCTGCCTTAAGAACAGCAGGATCAATGGCATTGTCCTGCGACGCAAAAGAAGAGGAGGGTGCGATTGGTTGAAAAGCAGCACGCTGCTCTTCTATGAGCGTGTCGTGTCGTTTCCAAGCAGCAAATACTGCAAAAAGAAGCATTCCAACCAAGAGAACAATGAGCGCCCAGAGGTTGTGAAGGGAAGATTTGGTGGATTTCATATCCCTATTGTAGCATGACAGGATGATTGTCAACTGCTCCTTTGAGAAGAGAGAGTGCAGTGATGAGAGAGGTACGAACAGTTGTAAGTTGTGTCTGGATACTCGCAACCTGTTCTTTAAAGGTGGTTTGATCGGTAGAGAAGATGCCAGAGGAAACACCTTGTGTTGCTTCCGCGAGTGTATCGAGCGATAGGCGCGCTTCGGCAAGTGAGAGCGTCGTTTGGGCAAGGGCAGTCTGCGCTTGTGCAGTATCTAGGCCGTTTTTTGCCAAAAGGAGAGCGGCAGTCTTGGTTTGGTCGTTTGCCAGAGAGAGGCGTTCAAATATGTGCTCAAGATCCGCAACAACTGTCTTGCGTTGGAAAAAGAAGGTCGGTGGGGTGACAGAGACATCGAGAAGGTCAGTTTGCTCCTCAGATACAGGCAGCTGAGTGTTCGCAGTGTTAGTATTTTCAATAGGAACGACCACCTTTTGTTCTTTGAAGACAAAAGGAAAGAGCGACATTATTGAAAAGTCACTTACGGCGTTAGCTGCCTGTGGGACTGTCAGGAAGGCAGTGAGAGCGA